>DASRRN010000541.1:0-4166 GCA_035695685.1 Acidobacteriaceae bacterium
ACGCCTCCGGAGCGTTAGGTCGGGAGTTCGAATCTCTCCGGGCGCACCAGAATTTCCCCATTGCACAATGCGCTGTGGTGAATGATTAAGCCGGATGAGTTTACGCTGATTTGGTTTCGAATTTCGAATTTCGAATTTCGAATTTGCGAATTAGAAATATTTTTGACATTATATAGAGAGTATGCTGGGCCAAGACATAGCGTTGCTCCTCAAGATCTGCCTCCTGGAAGGGCCCAAAATCTTGTCAAAGACGTTGGCAGATGAGCTTTTCCTCCCTCCTGGGGAAGTTTCCAAATCGCTGAACCGATGCAAAGAATCCGGGCTCCTTTATTGGTCAGACCTTGAGAAAAGGGTCAATCGTTCCGCTTTGCTGGACTTCCTTGCATATGGCATGAGACACGTGTTTCCTCCCAAGCGGGGCGCACTTGTTCGCGGCGTTCCGACCGCGGCCGCGGCCGAGCCCCTGAAGTCTCAATTCCTGGACGACGGTGAACCGCCGCCGGTCTGGCCCTATGCAGAAGGCTCCGTTCGCGGCTTATCGTTCTCGCCCCTGTATAAAAGTGCGCCGAAAGCCGCATTGCTCGATTCCAGGTTTTACCAACTTCTCGCTTTATGCGATGCGATTCGCAGTGGAAGAACCCGGGAACGGGTACTGGCTGTGGAGTTGCTGCGCAAGGCGCTGAATGCCTGATCCAAACTTGCGCCTTCTGGAAGAGGCCGCCACCAAGCTCGCTCCCTTTCTGCTCGAGATTGTTTTCGTTGGTGGTGTGACTCTCGGGTTGCTCATTACAGATAAGGCCGCCGCTCCCATTCGCAGTACGGATGACGTGGATGTGATCGCCGAAATCCTTACCTACGTGGACTATATTGCGTTTTCAGAACGCCTTCGCAAAGCACAGTTCACAGAAGACACGAGCGAGGAGCCACTCACATGCCGCTGGTTCCATGGGAAGCTGAAACTGGATGTATTGGCGCTCAGTAAAGACGTCTTGGGCTATACCAATCTGTGGTATGAGAGAGCACTGAAACAGGCTATCTCATTTGTGTTGCCGAGCGGCCAATCAATCAGGGTGATCACAGCTCCGTACTTTCTGGGAACCAAGATGGAAGCATTCAGGGGACGTGGACAGATGGATTTCCTGGCAAGCCACGACCTGGAAGACTTTGTCGCCGTGATCGATGGAAGAAGAACAATACTCAAAGAAATTGCCGATTCTCCAAGCGATGTTCGCGAGTATCTCGCCGAAGCAGCAAGAAACCTTTTGAGCGAATCTCGTTTTCTCGATGCGCTTCCGGGATTTGTTCTCGATGATGGGCGCGTGCCATTGATTCTCGAACGGCTGAATCAACTGACGCAGCTTAAGGCATGACAGTCCCTAACCAGGGACGGCAAAGCGGTCGTTTTTCATGCATCATTCCCAATTGAAAAGATAAGTGATCATTTAGATCATATTTCTGGCGTAATTCTTCATTTTAGACTATTGTTCTCTCTGAATGCTGCATGAATCCTTGGTTCCTCTGCATGCACTCGAGAAAAACAGCGAGGGAGGAGGCCTTTTTTGCTGCCCGAATCCCAAGCGAGAGGATTCACTACGATGAATTACATTCAGCGTTTGGCCAGCTGTGCGCTCATCATCCTATTCGGCACTTCCACCCTCCTCGCCCAAACCGTAACCGGTTCCGTCACGGGTGTGATCACCGATCAGACCGGCGCTGTTGTACCCAAGGCCGAGGTGACCGCGGAAAACACTTCGACCGGGGTGAAAACGCACGAGGTAACGAACGACACGGGTACATACACCATTCGGTTCCTGCCTGTCGGCAACTACCGAATCACGGTCAGTTCCCCAGGATTTTCAACGCAGACCGTGCCTGTCTTCGCGCTTGAGATCAATCAGACGGCAAAAATCGATGCCAGTCTGCAGCCCGGGAGCACAACAAATACGGTCGAAGTGACGGAGACAGCCACACCTATCCTGAACACGAACGATGCATCGTTGGGAATCACGCTCACCACCAACGAGATTGCGAACTTTCCCTTGAATGGCGGTAACTTCTCTTCGGTCACCCTGTTCCAACCCGGGGCAGTGTCCACGGATCCTACCGGCCTTACCGGCAACAACGCGATCGAACGCAGCACGTACAACAATGGGATCGCCTCCATCAACGGCAATCGCAACCAGGCAAACAACTACACTCTCGACGGCGCCGACCAGAACGAGCCACAGAACAACCTGATCGCCTATAACCCCGCGCCCGAAGCACTGGCCGAGGTTCGCGTCATCTCCGCGAATGCGCCGGCCTCGTATGGCAACGCGAATGGCGGGGCAGTGGTCTCCATCCTCAAATCAGGGGGCAGCAATTTTCACGGCTCGGCCTATGCCGCGGTCGAAAACTACAACCTCGACGCGAATACCTGGGCAAATAACTTTTCCACCCCGATCATTCCCAAGAATCCCTACACCCAGAGCCGCTTTGGGGGCACCCTGGGCGGACCTATTCTGCGTGACAAGTTATTTTTCTTTGTGGATTTCCTGGCCAACCGCAGACACTCGGGAGGTCTTGCCAGCGCCAGTGTGCTTTCCGCTGCTATGCGCAATGGAGATTTCTCGGCGCTTCTCTCGCAGGGGGACAGCAGCATCCAGCTCTACGATACACAGAACAACTTCGCTCCATACGTGGGAGATACGGGCTTGCCTGTGGTAAGTAAAGTTGCGGCCTTTCTGCTCGCGCATCCGGAGCTCTATCCATTGCCAAATGCGGCGCCGACGGATGGACTGCTGCAGAACGACTACCAGGGCTCGCAGCGCAAATTCGTGGTCAACAATCAGGGCGACGTGAAGATCGATTGGAACCTGGGCATCAGCAACAAATTCACCGCGTTTTACGGCCAATCGGACGCTCACGATTCGTCTACAGCGCTCCTACCGGTGACCTTTCCCTCGACAAATATTTATCCGACCAAGCTGGGCGGCGGCAGTTGGATCCATACGTTCTCAACCGCGATTGTCAATGAGGCCCGTATTGGTTTCACCCGCGTCCGTTGGGATAACAGCATTCCCACCGACCCGTCAGGTCTTTTTGGGCTCACGGGCAACAGCAAAGTCGGCATACCGTTTGGCACGCAACTTTACCCTGGCTTTTCGGAACAAGACCTCAACTTTAACGCCAGCGCGATCGGGACCAGCGCAAACACGCAGATCTTGCGTGACAATACGTTCAACTACTATGACAACCTGACCTGGCAGCGAGGGCGTCACCTGCTGTCGTTCGGAGTGCAGGCAACACGCTACCAGCAGAACTATCTCAACGCTTCCAACTTCGGGTTCCTGGGAAACTTTTCCTACAACGGCAGCTTTACCAGTAACCCCAATGTGACTACGGGTGGGGGAGGATATGGCCCGGCGGATTTCATCCTGGATCGAGTCTCGGAAAACAGGCTGGGTTCGACCATCGGAATCGTCGGCAACCGGCAATGGCGGACGGCGGGATACGTCCAGGATGATTTCAAATTTTCACCCCAACTCACTCTCAACTTTGGATTGCGTTACGAATACGATCAACCCTGGTATGAAGCGCATGACAAGACAGCGAACGTTTTGCTGGATAGCGGGATCGTCGAGTATGCGGGGAGCGTCCCGGCCGGTGCGATCGCGGGTGCTGTTGTATGCCCCACTCGGGCCTGCTACAAAGCGACGTATGACCAGTTCATGCCGCGGCTCGGTTTCGCCTACCAGGCAGGCGCACGGTTCGTGATCCGTGGCGGTTACGGGGCGACCAGTTTTTTTGAGGGCGACGCCTTCAATCAACGCCTGACGTCGAGTCCGCCGTTTGCGTTAGGAAGCGACCTGAAAGCATTAACCCCGGCAGGGACAAATCCCGGGACACCGTTCAAGGTGGAAGACGGTTTCACTCCCCAGTTCGACGCAACCAGCTCGTATTCTGTCTGGCCGCAGAATCAGCAACCCGCATATGTCCACGAGTACAGTCTCACCACCGAGTACGCTCTTTCGAACACTCTTTCGCTGAGTGCCGGTTACCTGGGCGAGACCGGCCAGCATCTGGCCGACTATCGCAACGCCAACCAGTTGACCCTGGCGCAAGCGACGATCATCAGCAACCTGCCCGATGGAGCACCCATTCCAGCTTCCGCGGTTGCGCCTTAC
>DASRRN010000542.1:0-11664 GCA_035695685.1 Acidobacteriaceae bacterium
GAAAGCGGGTCGCCGCCCCACGCAGCGGTGGAACGGACTCAGCCAAAGTGTCGGCCGCCACCCACGCAGAGCCCCAGATGAGGCCCAGGGTTGCGAAAGCTAACCATTTCTTGAAGGGGGCGGGAAACAGCAGGTCCCTCCACTTCGCTACCCCGGATTTCCTGCCACGCAGCACCGGACAAAGCCGCGTGTGCGCCTTTCTCTTAAGGAAAGGCGCATGAGATCTGCCAACGCCACCAACTTCTACAGGAAATCCGGGGTAGCGAAGGGGAGGGACCTGCTGTTTCTCTTCCGGTTCTCACACACCCTCTATCAACCTTTTTCTACAGGACATCAACCGTTGATTTTTGCAACGTTGAGCAGGGCCCCTAGATAGCGTTCAAAATTTGCCTCGAAACGTTGCTTGGGCACGGAGATTCCCAGCACGAAGCGGCCCCCGAGGCCCTCCACCGGCACGGCGAGACACTGTAATCCCTCATGAAACTCCTCATGGTCTACCGAGTAGCCCTGGGATCGAATTCGTTCGAACTCCCGCTTGAGTTCGTCGGGATCCGTGATGGTCTTGCTGGTCCTGGCATCCAGCGGATGCTTTGCCAGGTAGGCCTCCCGTACCGCCGGCTCGACCATGGCCAGAAGCAGCTTTCCCGCCGCTCGTGCATGTGCGTATCCGCTGTAACCCTGAGGGACCTGGGCTGCTCCTACGGGAGATTCGCCGCGCGCGGTTGCGAGGGCAACGATTTCACCATCCACCCACCCACCTGCGTACGCGGTCTCTCCGGTTGCCGCGACGATCGATCGAACCTTGCGAGCGAGGTGCTCTGGGGGGGCCAATTGGCGGCTGAAGCCTTCCGCTATGGAAACCGTGGCTAGGCCAAGCACGTACCGATTGCTCTCGTTCTTCCGGATGATGCCGGTCCCGTACATGGTATGGATCAGGTGGTAGGTGACCTGGCGCGATAGCCCCAGTTTTTCCATGATTTCTTTGGCTTTGAGGCCGTTCGGACTATCCGCAACCGCCAGCAAAACAGAGATCGTCCGAACCGCGGACTGTATTCGCGGTTTTAATTGGCCGTCCTCCGCGGTGCCCTCCGACGATTCATTCGCATCCAGGGCCTTGGTTGCCTCTGCCTTCACGGGTTTGCCCTCCTCGTTGGTTTCCGCGACTTGAACCCTGGTTTCCTCATGCAGGTATCTTCGTTGCCGGTCGACGCCCAGCATACAGTATGAGGTTAGGCTAAAATGGGGTCGCTTAGCCGCGCGGACAGGTTTCCTGGCTCGCCTATTGCTTCAACTTCACGGTCAAAGTTCCTGTAACGAGGAAGGTTAGCCGCTGTACAGCATTCAAAAAGAGACGCAAATGTTGGGTAAAAAGTCTCGCGGCGAACAAGTAATCAGGGCATGGCGCAGGTTCAGATACCCCGATAAGGATCCATCGCGGTCGGCCCGGAGAGGAAGAATCTGGATGGATTTGGAACTCGGTGGAAGGGTCGCTGTTGTCACCGGCGGAGCCAGCGGCATCGGACGGGCGTGTGCCTGCGGTTTTTCGCGTGAGGGGTGCCGGGTTGCATTGTGGGACCTATCCGCGGAGGCCGGGAATGCGGCTGCACGCCTTACCGCGGAATTTGGCGGGCCCTCGCTCGGTTTATCCGTAGACATCTCTGACTTTTCCGCGGTGCAAGAAGCGGTTCGGCAAACTGAAGCTGAGTTGGGACCGATCGGCCACCTCGTTCATGCCGCCGCGATCGGTTCCGGTAGGTTTGGCTATCCTTTCACCAATCTGACGCCGAGCGATTGGCCTCGCGTGCTGGAGGTCAACGTCATGGGGATGGTGAATGCCGCTCATGCCATCGCACCCGGTATGACCTCGCGGAAAGAGGGAACGCTGGTTTTTCTGGCGTCCGTTGCTGGGCAAATTGGTTCCCAGACCGACCCGCCTTATAGCGCGAGTAAAGCGGCGAACATCAACTTTGCGCAGTGCCTGGCAAAGGATCTGGCGCCACACGGAATTCGGGTCAATGTGGTGTGTCCTGGTATGGTGCGTACACCGTTGAACGAGCGCATCTGGCAGGCATGGAACGATCAACAGCCACCGGCGCAACGCCGGTCGTACGACGACTGGGCCGACGACAAAGTGCGAACCGTCGTACCTCTCGCGCGCTGGCAACAGCCTGAAGATGTTGCCGATATGGTGGTGTTCCTCTCTTCAGCCCGGAGCAGAGAAATCACCGGTCAAACCATCAATGTCGATGGCGGCCAGGTGATGCACTGGTGAAGCGATCAACCTCTCGACCAGCATCCCGGAACAGCAGCTATCTGGTGACCCGCGAACTCCAACCGGCTGTGTGTGCCGGGGTAGTTCGCTTCGGGGTTGAACAGCCTGAAGCAAACTTGCTAGATCACGCGGGAAGGGTGCGCCGGAGTAAATAGCTCCGGAGTCTCGTTGGCCTAGCTCAGTTGGTCATCCGCGACATGATATCGAGGATCTTCAAACAAATTGATTTCGACCATCGACTTGGCCTTTTGCAGTAACTCATAGCAGTCGGGGCTCAGGTGCCGTAAACGCAGGCGTTTCCCGGCTTGCTGGTATTTTTGAGCTAATTTGTCGATTGCCTCTATGGCGGAATGGTCCATTACCCGTGCGTGTTTAAACTCGAGAATCACTTCCGCGGGGTCGCTTCTTGGCGCGAAAAGATCGTGAAAACTCGCGATGGAGGCAAAAAATAGTGTGCCGTTGAGTTCGTACACTTTGGCGCCCTGCTCATCGATACGCGTCTGCACGGCGAGCTGCTTTGCGTGCTCCCAGGCAAAAACGAGAGCGGCGATGAGGATGCCCAGAATCACCGCGCTTGCCAGGTTCGTGAACACGGTCGCTGCGGTGACGGCGACGATCACCAGGGCGTCATGTTTCGGTATCTTGCCGAAGACTTTGAACGTGCCCCACTCGAAGGTCTTCTCGCACACGACGAACATGACGCCCACCAGCGCAGCGATCGGAATGCGCTCGATGAGCGACGAGCAAAAAAGAATAAAAGTTAGCAGGCAAAGAGCGGCGGTGATGCCCGAGAGCCGTCTTCTGGCGCCAGAGCCGACGTTGATCATGGTCTGCCCGATCATCGCGCAACCGCCCATAGCTCCGAAAAAACCAGACACCACATTGCCCGCTCCCTGAGCCAGGCACTCACGGTTCGGCCGGCCTCGGGTCTCCGTTACGTCATCCACGAGATTGAGCGTCAAGAGAGTTTCTACGAGTCCGACTCCCGCAAGCACCAGGGAATAGGGAAGAACGATCCACAGAGTGGCAGTGTTCCAGGGAACGGCAGGCACATGAAATGTAGGAAAGCCGCCGTGGATGGAAGCCATATCCCCGACCGTCTTTGTATGGATGCCGGTGAAGATGGCAAACATCGCCACGAAAAGGATGGCCGCCAGCGCCGGCGGAAACGCTTTGGTGAGCTTGGGAAACAGGTAGACGATGATCACGGTGGCGACGATGAGCGCACCCATCACCAGCAGTTGAGGGCCCGCCATCCAATGCTCTTTGCCGGCTGCATCTCTTACCTTGAAGTGCCCGAATTGTGCCCGGAAGACCAGGATCGCCAGCCCGTTTACAAAGCCAAGCATCACCGGATGAGGGACCATGCGGATGAACTTCCCCAGGCGAAGCAAGGCGAACCCGATCTGCAAAATGCCCATGAGCACCACGGCCGCAAACAGGTATTGCACTCCATGCTGCACTACAAGCGCGACCATCACGACCGCGGTGGAACCGGTAGCTCCTGAGATCATGCCCGGGCGGCCGCCGATGGATGCCGTGATGAGGCACATGATGAAGGCCGCATAGAGCCCCACCAGAGGATTGACGTGAGCCACCAGTGCAAATGCGATGGCTTCCGGAACGAGCGCCAGCGCAACCGTGAGGCCGGACAAAATGTTCGTCTTCCACTCGGAGTAGGAAAGTAGCGGGGTTTTCGGCGCCGAGCGACTGGTTGCCAACACGGGAAAAATACCGTTGCGGACACCGGGATATTCATCGTTCAGGCCGGCGCACGAATCGACCGCGTGGTCTCTCCGGACGTTTGGTTCCCTATGCGGTACCTCTTCGCCGAATAAATCTTCGGTTGTTTCGGACTGCATCTTCGGGAATTGCAATGGTTCGGTCTTTGCCACGGCTAGACGCCTCGCAGCGCAGCGTTAGGAGAGAGTGTGGGTCGAGGAGGCATGTTTGGCGCAGTAGTAGTGCTCAAGCTGTGCCCTAATTGGATCATGGGACGCTCGAGCAGGTACCGGCTTAGACAAGCGCACAACAACATGGCCAGCACACTCAACGGCGGTTGTTGCAAGTAATGAAAAGCTCCCAGCGCCTTCTCCGAGGCTACCTCGGGCAAGAAGACCTCCTGCCAAAGGTAAAGACTGTAGGAAATTGTGCCCACCCAGCGCAGTGGTTGCCAATCCAAAACACGCCCCAGCATGTTGTTCGGCTGGAGGACGGTGCTTAGCACCAGGGCGGGGAGCAGTATCCCTTGCCATACGAGGAGGCCCGGCACGTGGAGCGCCTCGACCACCAGAAGTATTGCCACAATCGGAAGCCATAGCTGGGTAAAGCGAATGCCCTCAACATATCGCTTGATCGCAGGAAAGCAGATGGCGGCAATGCATCCCCACACCAGCGCATCCACCTTGGCATCCGTGCGCGCCAACAAATTCGACGGAATGAGGATTGTAGGAAATAACTCGAAATGACCTTCAAACGCGCGCCAACCGGCGACAGCCATGGCCAGAAGAAAAGCGACTCGCCCCAATCGCCTCGGTTTCACCGCAATGAGCACCATGGGCCAAATGAGGTAGAAATGTTCCTCTATGGCAAGCGACCAGAAGTGCGCGGTGTAAAAGCCACCGGCTTCGTCCACTCCGAGCAGCCGGTAGTTTCTGTAAAGCAGCAAGCAACTCGGCAGGTCGGAGTAATTTACGCGGATCGCCCCAAAGACGGATAAGGCAGCAATCCCGGCCACTGCTGCATAGTAGGGAGGCAGAATACGGAAACATCGCCGTATGTAGAACCGACGCAAGTTGATGCCGCCATCCTGCTCATACTCGTTCAGCAAGAGTCCGCAGATGAGAAAGCCACTGATCGCGAAGAAAAGGTCGACGCCGATATCCCCGTGAGACGACAATCTTGTGAGCAGCGAATCGCTCTTGAAGAAGCCGAATCGACCGTGGTAAAGGATGACGCCAATCACAGACAATCCACGCCACCCATCCAGTGTGGGGAAATATCGCCTCTGGTGAGCCACGTTACCTCCACCCGAAATGCGCGGCTGGCCTGGTAACATTCACTCCCGTCGGTGCGCACACGTAGGCAGGGGTTTGATGGTCGGTCACACACCGGTATTCCGGTTGAGGCCGCCGTCTGGTTACCAAGGCTGAAAACCGTCGGAGGAAACGGTGCTTCTAAAGAGCCAGGGCTTCTAACGAGCGCCCTTAGAAGAAAGCCTAAGCTGCGAGTGAGGCGCCGTCAAGTACTGCTTAACATGGTTTGTGACTTCTGTACGCGGCTCGGCACACAGGGGTAATAAGCCGCGATCTTAGAATTCGCTTGAGGTGGAGGACAGTGCCCTTTCCAGGGCCGCTTCCATGAAGGACACGTGCCAGACTTGACGCCGCTCAAATCGCATGTAGACGTGGTGGTTCGCCTTGGAGTAGTGGGACACGCTGAGAGTATAGGAGAACAGAAGGCGAAGTATTCCACAACGGGTGCCACGGCTTTCTTGCGATACCAAGTCACCATCAGTTGAGAGCCTGAAGGGCCGGTCGCAATCGTGGCAGCGTCGAGGGCCCAGAATATCGTACCCACACTGGTTGTGCTTCCCACTTTGAGATCGCTTGGTCTACAGCTTGCAAATAAGCACCCATGAGATGTTCTGGTTTACGGTCCTCCGATACACAGTAAGTTCGGATCTTTGTATAGCTTTCGGACCAAATGGCAAGATGCCATTCTCGCATACCATCTTCATTTTCGTATTGGCTGCCGAGCACGGTGAAGTCAGCGAAGCTATTGTTAAAGCGCATAGATTGTAAAAGTGTCAGTGTCATATGCAGACTCCGATACCCAAGATTATGCGGCAGTTCGGTGTGTAGTAGAAGCATCGGTGTCAGGGTCTTTTAGCAGAGACTCAAGGTTGTTAATGACGGCGGTCTCCTGGATTCTGGAACATCGAAGGTGGCATTTATAGCTCCACGTATGAACGATGTTGGGTGCGGGTGCAGCAGCCTCAGGGAGCCGGCATGTCATACTTTCGATCACTCCTGAATGGCGACCAACGACAGCGGCAACGCTACATAACCCTCACCGCTACCACCCCACCCTTTCCTGTTCAGTTCTACCCCGTGCCTCACGGAACCTACCAGTACGAAATACGCAATGAACTAAGTTACAGGTAGCTCATATGCTCTGGGTGCTGTTCTGGTTGCGAGTGCTGGCAGGATGGTCCGTGCAGGGCTGAGCAAGAAAAGGACAGATCTGGCCGCACCTGCTAAACGCTGTAGACCAGCAGCGACCCACCCCACGATGGCCGTAGGTACTTTATTTTAGCTATTTGTCTTTGTTTTAAGCTACTTGGTTAGATTGCTGGCGGAGAGGGAGGGATTCGAACCCCCGATACCCGTGAAGGTATGCCTGATTTCGAGTCAGGTGCGATCGACCGGACTCTGCCACCTCTCCGTGTTTAGGTGAAGACAACGGCGCAAGACAATCATAAATGAGCGGCTCCCCGGCGGCTATTTTGCCTCCAACGGCAACCCGCAGTTCCTGAAAATCATAAATATTTGGCGATTGTGGACGCGGCGAAGAAGGTACACCCCGGACTGGCGATCACCCGGTTTGGGAGCTTGTTATTCCTCTCCTCACTCGCCACCCCGAGTCGGCGGCTTCCACCGCAGGCCGGGGAGGCGGGGTGACAGCCGAGCGAGCGGGGTTCTAGTTGGGATCGGGGATCCCAGGTCTCGAAAAGCGAGACCTGGGGCACCCTTCGCTTTTACCATCCGATTTGTTGCTAGGACGCAGAGACGTCAGCCAGGTCTGCCTGAAGGCTTCAACGTTTTACTGGAAGACCTCAAAATAAACCGTCATGACCCAGGGAGAGAACGGTACGCCGCTGGCTGATCTAAAGCTAATGGTCGTCCTGCCTGGCCCGTATGCCACCGCCTGCCCCTGCTGGTTGACGAACATGACCCCAGGGTTGCTGGAGGTCCAGATACCCTGCATGCCATCGAAATTCTGGTTCAGCAGCGGACGGACGACGCCGTCACTCCACTTCGCCTGGGCTGTAAAGATAAGTCTGCTACCGTTCAGAACGGCGTTCACCTGTGGTTGGTTTTCCTGTTGTTCCAGATTGGTATCCGCGAGGAGTACATTGCTCAGATAACCACTCTGGATAGTCAGGCCGTAGGTGGCAATCGCCGTTTGCGCCATCTGGGTAATCAGCGAATACCCGGCGGCGCTGGGCGTCGGCTCTCCCGGATTGGGAACTCCCAAGCCTGCAGCGAAGGTGTCGTAAGGCATGGTCGAGCCAACGCACTGGCACAGGGCATCGTGATAGTTCACCACCGGGATTTGGTTCGCCCGCCCATATTGATCGAGCCAGGCATTAAAGAGCTGCACACCCGCGGGGTTGGTTTGTGGGGGCAAACTCGCCGGCAGGTTTCCCAGTATGACCTTGATGTTGGCCTTCTGTGCCATGGCCACCATGGCCATGATGTCCGATTCCCAGTTTTGCGCCACAAAGCCCAGTGGCGTCGAATCCTTAATCGTTGTGAGGTCGCCGAACCCGGTCATGATGTGGACAAACGCCGGACGTTGGTTGATGACATCGGTTTGGAAGTTTTCGAGCACGACATCGCTGCCCCCGAACGTCCCAGGATTTTGTACACCTGCACCAATCCAGTTGGTGTTCGCAGTGAATTGAGGAGCGGTCTGCCACGCAGTGGTGAAGTCCTCTCCTACGAATACGACCTTTGGACCGGTTTGAGCCGTGGCGGCGAAAGGCACGAATAGACAGGCAAGAAAACAAAGTTTGAACATACAGGCCTCCAAGGTAGAAATCCGGAGGTCTACGACTCCCGGCTGGGTGGTCCATTGGTGGTGGTACGGGGCCTGCGTGGGGGGGTTCAGCTCGGAAGCTGAGCACGCGCGTGAACATCAAGTGTTTATCACAAATCTTCGAGGCGGGTAAAGCAAAGTCTAGGAAAGTTAAACGAGGGGAGAGAACGGATGCCGTCATTGTGCCGTATGGAAATCCATAACCAGCGCAAATAGGCAACACTTGCCAATATTTTGATCGGCTTCCGTACGGGCGGTTATTCTTGCTAAATTGTTTGTTTGCAACAATTTCAGTTGCTTAATGCGCTTAATTTCGAGTCCGGCGCGATCGATGCGACTCTGCCACCTCTCCGAGTTTGGTGACCACAACGGTGCACAATGACCATAAATGAGCAGCTTGCCGGCGGCTATTTTGCATCCAACGGCAACCGCAATTCCCGAAAAACTTGAATATCTGTCGATGGTGGACCCTGCGAAGAAGGTACACTCCGGCTTGCGCTCATCCGCTTTTCCGGAGATTCGACTTTGCTGAAGCTTTTTCAGGGTGTGCGGCCGTTCAAGATCGCAGCCGCCTTGCGCGATGGCTTTGCCGGGTTCTCGCTCGCGGCCATGAATATCCCGCAAGCCCTGGGATATACCAAGATCGCTGGCATGCCCGTGGTTACCGGCCTTTACTCGTTGCTGCTGCCGGCCGTGGCCTTTGCCGCCTTCGGCTCCTCCCGCTACCTGGTGGTTTCCGCCGATTCCGCGACTGCGGCCATCTTCGCCGGGGGAGTCTCCGGTTTAGCGCCCGTAGCCAGCGCGCGATATGTTGCGCTCGCGGGAGCGGTGGCATTGCTCACAGCCGGGTTCCTGCTGCTGGCGCGATTGCTCAAACTGGGTTTCGTCGCCGACTTTCTCTCCCAGACCGTACTTGCCGGCTTTCTGACCGGAGTCGGGTTTCAGGTCGGCATCGCCGTATTGGGAGAGATGCTGGGAGTGCCCGTCTCCGCTCGCCGAACCGTCCTGCAGTTCGCTGAAGTGATAAAAAGATTGCCCCAGGTGCATCCTCCAACCTTGGCCGTTTCTGCTGTTGTCGTGGTGACCGTGCTCTTGCTTCGCCGCATTGCGCCAAGAGTCCCGGGCGCGCTCATTGCGGTCGCCGGAGCCATGATGGCGAGTGCCATCTGGAACTTTAGCGGCCACGGTGTCGCCATCGTCGGACCGGTGGCAGGCGGCCTTCCTCAGTTCAAACTGCCTGCTGTGAGTTGGAAAGATCTCCCTCCGCTGTTTTCCATAGCCGCATCCTGCTCCATCATGATCATCACCCAGAGTGCCGCGACCGCCCGATTCTATGCTGGCCGCCATGAGCAGCGGTTGGATGAGAACGCCGACCTGGCCGGTCTCTCCGCGGCCAATGCCGTGGCCGGATTGAGCGGGACCTTCGTCGTCAATGGCAGTCCGACCCAGACCGCGATGGTCGAAGGCGCCGGCGCCCAGAGCCAGTGCGCTCAGCTTGCGACCGCGGCCATTGTCGCCCTGGTCTTGCTCTTTCTTGCCCGGCCACTCGAGTACCTGCCGCGCTGCGTCCTCGGTGCGCTGGTTTTCATGATCGCCATGCGGATGATCAAATTGAACACCATCCTGGCTATGCGGCGCGAGAGCCCGGGGGAGTTCGGCTTGGCTCTGATCACCGCGGTTGTCGTGGTTGGGGTGGGGGTCGAGCAGGGAATCCTGTTGGCGATGATCCTTTCCCTGTTGCGGATCGTTCAGCACAGCTACCACCCTCAGACCGGCGTCATGGTTCGTACAGCGGACAGAGTTTGGGAACTGAATCCCGTGGCGCCCGGCGCGATGACCGAACCTGGACTGGTGATGTACCGCTTCGAAGCGGAGCTCTTCTATGCCAACGCCAACCGCTTTTCGGAAGAAGTGACCCGCCTCGCGGGGCAATCGCCTGGGCAGGTCCGTTGGTTGATTGTCGACGCCGAATCCATCACGCACCTGGATTATTCGGCGGCTCGCGTTGTTGAGCAATTGCACCAAAAACTCGCGAGTCGTGGAACTCTATTAGGCTTCGCCCGTATGCCGTTTGGGTTGAAATCGGACTTTGCCCGTCACCGCCTGAGCGAGGTGATTGCCCCGGCGATGATCTTCGGTCGCCTCCATGGGGTGCTGGAGGCTTTCGAGAAGTTCCCTCGCCCATGAACATAGAACCCACCCGCCGATTCGCTGGTTGGCGCCATTACCAACCGGTGTTACTATAATGCTCCCGCGTATTACGCAAGGTCTGTAGCAAATTTCCTATGAACCGGTATGCTCATTCACGAGCGGCGATTCCTCGAAACTCTGTGATCGATTCTTTCGGGGGAGGGACTCGGTAGTGGAACCAAGGGAGTCGCCGCCATATGTCCTCTGTTGTACTCAGCCTTCGTCCAACCTTAGAAAAGATGGTCATGTCCACAAAAAATTCTTGTAAGGTATTGCAGTTTGCCACGCCTCAGACTTCCATTGAGGGAGAGCTTGAGAGGTGGTTTCGTGGTGTCATGAAGAGCAACCACGATCTGATTTTTGCTTTGGAGCGGCTCCGTGATTCCTACAAAGGACTTCTGGGCGGCAAGGTGGCGAGCGAAGCCGATCAGGCTGTCTTGATGGCGGTAGAGATCACGCTTCGGGACGCCAGGAACGCTCGAGCCTTGTAACTGCCTTACCCCGGCCGCGGTCAGGGAAAGAACCCCGGTACCACCTATCATTACTACAATCCTTCCCTGTGTTACTCATGAGTTGCGGTGTCCTCTGCCAGAACCAGTATGCTCTTCAACAAGTAACGGACCCTGAATCAATTTCGGGAGACGGATTCGAAGGCGGAAGCAGCGTTCCAGCTTTCCCCTCGCAGCTTAGGCAAGGTTAGGTAGCCGCTCTATGGCCAACAACATTGATGTCTTTTGCTCGACCTGCTTTGCGTTACCAGGGGAATCGTGTCGAACGAAATTTCTGGTACACGGCCGCGATGAAGTCACGCCGGTCATTTGCTGTACGCACAGTGTTCGTTCGGTCGATAGCCAGAGGAAGTCGATGCGCCAGTTGTTTGCCCGGCAACTGTTGCTGGTAGCTCTCAAGAGTTTGCGTGAGAACTAGGTATTACGAATGCAGTTGCCTGAGAGTAGTCGGCATTTGCGTCTGGGTAGTTTTCAGCCGTCCCCGTTCGACAAGCTCAGGGCAGGCTCTGCGGGACTGATTCCTGCTTCCAAATCGAACCCAGGACTCAAATCCTGGACTCAAATCCTGGGCTATCGACGCATTACCCCCGGAGGGCCGGCCGCCAAACGTCAGCCCAGCCCGGAAGGACTGGGCCAGGCTAAAACAAGATCCGTGCGACCCGGACTTCAGTCCAGGGTCAAACCCGCGAGAACGCTTTATCTTGCAACGACCGGGCTTTAGCCCTGGTGAAAATGGCCCAAGCTTCCCAATCAACGCGCACGTTCTTTGTGACCTCGACGACAGTCGGACGCTGCGCGCTTCTTCAATCGATCGCATGGCTCAGCTTCTAGTGGATGCGCCCCAGCCTCACTGAATCTGGAACGCCTCCG
>DASRRN010000543.1:0-2919 GCA_035695685.1 Acidobacteriaceae bacterium
CTCCAACATGCTGGCGCGAAGGCGAATGGCATCACGCAGGCGCCGGTCGAGCAAGGCCATCCAGGCCGGATGGGGGAGATGGGGGTCGGAGCTTACCAGGCGAAGCGCAATCTGCGAGGTCGGGCTCCACAGCGCCGTTCCCAGCGGAAAACCTCGAGGATCCGCCACCGCGATCAGGCCTGCATCCATCTCCACCAGATGTTCGATATCGGAACGGTATACCCAAACGTGGCCGGCGCGCAGCCGATCCGCGGCCCGGCGTGAGATCACGGCGACTGGGCCCTCACTACTGAAGGCGCGCGCAGCCTTGCTGGGGGGCGCCGAGATAGGTTCGCGGGGCACAAGTCATCTTCGCACAGCCTTGCTGGAGGCCTCATCTTGCTCGCCCACATGCTCCTGGGTGGGTTGGCTAAAAAAAGAGCGCCCTCTGAGCGATAAGCGTTTCAAGGGTTTGGGGTAAGGGTCAGCCGTCCCTTCGGGAGTGATTTGGAAACGCGGTTCTCATGAGACGTGGAGCCCGTCTCCTTCTCGGAGAGAAACGCATATAAGGGCTAAAAGAGGGTGTGAGAGAACCGGGACTTACGAATTTAGTCCCGAAGGGACGGCTGAAAATAGCCCAGGACGTTAGTCCTGGGTACCTCACGAAACATGATTGAGTCCCGCAGGGACGGCTGAAGAACGATCGCGTCGCGGCCCATTTTCAGCCGTCCCTGCGGGACTGGTCTTGCTGAGAACGTGCCCCAGCACTGCGTGCTGGGCTATTTTCAGCCGTCCCTTCGGGACTAATTTCTAAATCTCGGTTTTCACACACCCTCTTAAAGCCCTCATGGACTTTAGCTTAATGCGGCACGGCTGAAGCCGTGCGCTTCGTGCAGAGACTTTCCGCAGGCTATCTCAAGCCAGAGGTCCGGTAGCGAGCGAAATGCAAGCAGCCTATAATCAGGTATGGCGACTGTGCACTCTACGCCACTCGAACCTCCCGCGGAACCGGGCATCCTGGCCGAAAAGTTTGCCGAGCTGCTTGCGACCATCGGCAAGAATCGGCCGAGCGATGACATCGGTGTCATTCGCAAAGCGTGGGAGTTTTGCGTGCAGCACCACAGCGGGCAGCTCCGGGCTTCTGGGGAGCCATACGTCCTGCATCCCCTGGAAGTGGCCCAAGTCCTGGCCGAGATGAAGCTGGATTCGACCGCCATCGCGGCCGGCCTGCTACACGACGCCGTCGAAGACACTCCCGTTACCACCGAAGACATCACCGAACAATTCGGGGAGCAAGTCGCGCACATCGTCGAGGGCGTAACCAAAATCGACAAGATCCAGTTCGCCAACCGCGAAGACCGCCAGGCGGAGAACGTGCGCAAGATGTTGCTGGCGATGGTAAGCGATGTTCGTGTGGTCCTGATCAAGATGGCGGACCGGCTGCATAACATGCGGACGCTGCAGCACCTGCCTCCGGATCGCCAGGAATCGATCGCCCGGGAGACCCTCGACATCTATGCTCCCCTGGCCCACCGGCTGGGCATGGGCAAAGTGCGGGGCGAGTTGGAAGACCTGGCCTTCCGTTACGTCGATCCCTTCGGCTACGAGCAGGTGAAGAGCGCAGTGGACGCGGCGCGCGATGAAGACGAGCAGTTTCTCAACTCGGTCGAATCCTTGCTCAACGAACGGCTGCGCGAGAATAATATCCACGCCCGGGTGGAATGGCGCATCAAGCGGCTTTACAGCATCTACCAGAAGCTCCAAAAGCAGAAGGTAACCGTCGACCAGGTTTATGACCTGCTGGCGGTCCGGGTGATCACCCCGACGGTGCAGGATTGTTACGCGGCCTTTGGCCTGATCCACTCTATCTGGCGCCCGGTGCCGGGCCGCATCAAGGACTTTATCGCCATGCCCCGGCCCAATCTGTATCAATCACTGCACACCACGGTGATGGGCGAGGGCGGCCACCAATTTGAGGTCCAGATCCGGACCGAAGAAATGCACCGCATCGCCGAAGAAGGGATCGCGGCCCACTGGAAATACAAGGCCGCAGGTTCACCCACCAGCGCCCGGGATGAACAGCGGCTGGCCTGGGTACGGCAGCTGGTCGAGTGGCAGCGAGAGATGTCCGATCCCAACGAATTTCTCTCCACGCTGAAGATCGATCTCTATCCGGAAGAGGTGTACACCTTTACCCCTAAAGGCAAGGTGGTGGTGTTGCCCAAGGATGCGACCCCGATTGACTTTGCCTACTCCATCCATACCGAGGTGGGCAATACCTGCGTGGGCGCCAAGGTAAACGGCAGAATGGCCCAGCTGCGGACCAAGCTGCACAACGGAGACATCGTGGAAGTGGTTACGCAGAATGGGCACACCCCCAGCCGCGATTGGCTCACCTTCGCCAAAAGCTCGCGCGCGCGCAACAAAATCAAGCATTGGCTCAACGAGCACCAGCGCGAGCGGGCGGTGGAAATTGGCAAGAAGCTGCTCGACCGGGAGGCGCGCAAATACAAGGTGTCACTGAGCAAGCTGACCGACACAGACTATGCCCGCGCAGCCAGCGAATGTGGCCTGGCGACAGCCAGTGACCTGATGGCTGCCATCGGGTTCGGCAAATACTCCTCGCGCCAAGTGCTGAACAAGCTCTCCCCGGGGGTGACCGCGCAGACCGGCCTCGAAATAGAACCGGGCCAGGACGCCGCCAAGAGCCTCATGTCGGAAGCGGTGAGACGTGTCCACATGCACGGGTCCGACTCGCTGCAGGTGGAAGGCCAGGACGACTTGCTGGTTTACCGTGCGCGATGTTGCAATCCGATTCGCGGCGAAGAGATCGTCGGCTACGTAACCCGCGGCAAGGGCGTGGCGGTACACGCCCGCAGCTGTCCCAATGTGCAGAATCTGCTTTACGAAAGCGACCGCCGCATCTCTGTGGAGTGGGCG
>DASRRN010000544.1:0-13281 GCA_035695685.1 Acidobacteriaceae bacterium
GGGGCTCCTCGGTTTCCGAGCCCCTTACTACGGTAACTTTCAGACTTCTATTGGCCCGGCGTAAACAATCCCAGACGAACCTTCCAGGTAACTGATTGGCCGGGACGGAGTGTCACCATGCCGGTGTCCATCCCCTTCCACTGCTTCCCGAATGGGTCCACGTAGTTGAACTGATCTTCGATCGCGACAAAGGAAGCTGTTTTCGGCGAATAGACCTGGATGGTCTTGATTTCGGGGGAGAGCGCAGAGACCGTCAAACCATAATGAGCATCGGGGTCGATCAGCTTTACTTCAGCTGCGCCGTTGGTGCGTTGCAGATGAGAGAAATTGTCATCGAGGAAATGATCGTCGAGGGCGACGCCGTCGGGGGCGTTGTAGTCATAATCCGTGCCTTTGACCGGCTTGAGCTCTCCGGTCGGGAATGCGTCACCGTAGTTGTTTACCGGGGCCATCATGGAGGCGGGGATGTGCAGTCGCGTCTGCGCGCGGTGGCCGCTCAGTATCTGGAAGTAGGGATGCCAGCCGATAGACATGGGCTCCGGCTCTTTGCCCACGTTCTTGGCGGTGATGGTGGCATCGACCGCCTCGCCGGTGAGTGCGATGGTCAGGTTCAGGTCGGTGTCGGAAAGCCAGTGGCCCCCGAAATCTCCGGCGTGGATAACGCCCGTCACTGTCTGTCCATCTGCCGTCGTCTGGGTTTGAAGGTCTTCCACCTTGGCCTGGGTAATCAATCCATGAATCGCCACTACCGGCCCGCCGGGGTTCTTGCTGGGAAAGTTTGCCGGCAAGGCCAGGGTGTGGCCATGCCATTGCGTAATGACCGATTTGCCGTCAGGCGACCGTTCGCCCACGATGCGGTTAGGGTAGGGAATCAGAAAGGCTCCTCCCAAACTGAAGGACATGTTGCCCAACTGATCCCTGCCGGTGCCGTTCAGTTGACTCGCGGCCTCCTTCACCGAGGGCGACCGGAGTAGTGGGATCTCCCCTTTGCCGGGCACAGCGGCGGTAACCTGCAGCATATTCATGCCCCGCCCGGGAAGCAGGGTCACGGAGAGGAACTCCGGTTTGCTCCCGTTGTTGGTAGCCTTTCGCGTGAGCGTCAATACGTCCTCGCCGCCAATCTGCACAGCTGCCGGTGCAGTTGGTTGCGGTGCTTGTTCCGCCGGCGTCGCCGGCTTCTGCCGGCAACCTGCGGCCGCTAAAACGAATGTCGCGAGAACTCCGGCTAGACCTTTGCATCCATTGCGCATAGATACCTCAAAAACCTTCCTTTTGCGGTCCGCCGCCGGTATGTCGCGGCCGAGAAAAAGCAGAAATCATATTACGCTGTCTTTCCCAAGAGCTTTACAATCGGGTATGAGCTCCATCCCCCGACCAACGCCAGGTTCGCCCATTGGGTCGCCTGCTGGAAGCCCCGGCGCGCCCGCGGCGAATCCTGGTCCGTTACCGTCAAATCCTAGTCCGCTAATACTTTTCAACCAGGATGTCATCCGCTGTCACCGCTGCACACGGCTGCGGAAGTATTGCGAAGAGATCGCCACCAGCAAGCGCCGCGCTTATCGGGATTGGATTTATTGGGCTAAACCTGTTCCATCGTTCGGCGATGAAAAGGCCCGCATACTGGTACTCGGGCTGGCGCCGGGGGCGCACGGCTCCAATCGCACTGGCCGCCCCTTTACCGGCGACGGTTCCGGCGACTTCCTGTATCCCGTTCTTCACGATGCTGGATTTGCTTCACAACCGAATTCTGTGGCTCGTGGCGATGGCATGAAACTCCAGGATTGCTGGATCAGTTCCGTTGTCCGCTGTGCTCCTCCTGATAACACCCCCAAGCGGTCTGAACTGACGAACTGCGAGTCGCATCTCGACGAGGAGATCTCGCTTCTGACCAATCTGCGCGTCGTAGTCTGCCTGGGGCGAATCGCCTTCGACAGTTATTTGCAGCACCTGACGCGTACCGGCCAGTGCGAACGCAAACCGCGCTTCAAGTTCTCCCACGGTGCCGAATACGCGCTGCCGGGAGGCCGGTTCTTGATCGCCAGCTATCATCCATCGTTGCAAAATACCAATACTGGAAAACTCACCCGCGGCATGTTTTTTGACGTCTTCGACCGTGCACGCTCGCTCATCAGTAGCGGAGAGACCGGTCGCACCCTTCGCCGGTGATGGCTCTATCCGATGGAGGGTCCGGAGTTTCTGCATTTTAGAGAGGGTGGCTTCGCCCTTCTCTTTGTCATCCCGACCGGAGCGACCCGTCCCGGCTTGCCGTGGAAGCGTAGCGGAGGGATCTGCAGTTCCACTCAACCGGCCACAGACGTTCACGTCGGCCCTGACTCTCCCCTTTGTCATCCTGAGAGCCTGTGACTTTTTCAATCTTTTCGTGTTTTCTGCGTAGCTGACCGGATGTTTTTCACCCCCCACAAAACCGTCATCCTGAGCGAAGCGCCGCGCGGATCTATCGCATAACGGACGGCTTACGGCGCGCAGTCGAAGGACCCCGGCGATGCTTGTTGGCAGATGCTCTTCCGAGCTTTCCAGCCACAAACTACAGGCCAAATCAATAAAGTCACAACCTCCGACCGGAGCGACCCGTCCCGGCTTGCCGTGGAAGCGTAGCGGAGGGATCTGCAGTTCCGCGAACCGTTCCTGGAAATGTTTTTCGACAGCGCGTAGCGAAGGGACCTGCTGGTGCTGACGTGAACGCCTGTGGCCGGTTGAGTGGAACTGCAGATCCCTCCGCTACGCTTCCACGGCAAGCCGGGACGGGTCGCTTCGGTCGGGATGACAAAGGCGAGGGCGAAGCTTCCATGGAGAGCGGTTGCTGGACAGAGCGCGTTTTTGACACTTTCGCGCCGCTTGTTTAGGCCGTACTCTGCAAATCCTGGAGCGGGAGACGGGGATCGAACCCGCAACCAACGGCTTGGGAAGCCGCTACTCTACCATTGAGCTACTCCCGCCCGCTGCCACCCGATTATTCTACCTCTAAGCCTGTATGATTTCGGGGGATGCCCTCCCTCAGCCGCCGCACAATGCTTTCCGCCCTCTGCGCGCTAGCGGCGGGAGCTGCGCTCCGCTTGTGGTTCATTCACGCCTTCCCGCAGATTCAGGGCGACTCCCTTCTTTACGCCGACATCGCCAGGAATTGGCTTACTCACGGCATCTACGCCCGATCCATCATGCACCCGGGCGGTCCGCCGGCCATTGACCCTACTCTGGTTCGTTTGCCCGGCTACCCCGGCTTCCTCGCGCTCTGCTTTGCGGTTTTTGGAAATCAGAATTACTTCGCCGTTCTTTACCTACAGGTGCTGATTGATCTGGCGGCATGCTTGCTCATCACGGAGTTCGTTCGCCGCCTTTGCGGGTACCGAGCCGCAATGGCAGCGCTATGGCTGGCGGCGCTTTGTCCCTTCACAGCAAACTACGTGGCTATGCCCCTCACCGAAACGCCTTCCATTTTTTGCGTTGCGCTCGGTCTTTGCGCGTTTGCCGCTGTGCTCGAGCGCCCGCGCCCGGGATGGATGCTCGCTCTCGCCTTTGCCTGGAGTTATGCCGCGCTGTTGCGTCCCGATGGCGCCTTGCTGGCCCTTGTCTTCTTTCCCGCACTCATTTTCTATGGCCGAAGCTCGCTCGGCTTCGCGCGGTCACTCCGCATCGCGTTGTTCTGCGGACTGGTCTCCGTGCTGCCATTCGCGGTATGGACCCTCCGCAACTGGCACACCTTCCATGTGTTTGAGCCCCTGGCTCCCCGCTCTGCCACGGATCCCGGTGAGCCCAAAGCTCTCGGTTTCCAACGCTGGACGAAAACCTGGATGGCCGACTTCGCTTCCACTTATGAAATTTATTGGAATGTGCCCGGCGAGGATATCGACATCCACCTCCTGCCTGCAAGAGCCGTGGATACGGATAGTCGTCAAACGCTGGACCTGATTTCGCAGTACAACGGCGGCGACTTACTCACGCCGCAGATAGACGCCGGCTTTGCCGCGCTTGCCGCAGCGCGTATCCGCGCTCATCCCGTTCGCTATTACGTGACGCTGCCCCTGCTGCGCCTGGCCGATATGTGGCTCCGGCCCCGGGTGGAGATGCTCAATATAGAACTGCGCTGGTGGCAATACGGTCAGCACCGCGCGGAGACCCGTATCGCTTACGCCTACGGTGCGCTGAACCTGGTTTATTTGTTGGCGGCCCTGATAGGAGTGTTTTGCCGGCCAAGATTTGCCACCGCGATGGTGGCCTATGTTGTAGTGCGTAGCCTGCTGCTTTCCACTCTCGAGGCGCCTGAGCCTCGCTACACGCTGGAATGTTTCCCCATGGTCATTGCGTTTGCTGCGGTTGCCATCGACCGTGTCCTCGACCGTTTCCCGAGGCATGACTAACGGCCAGCCAGCGTCTTCCCTGTCCCTTCTGTAAGGGTGACGAAATGGTCTACCGGCGGTGCGCTAAATGATTCCTTGAGTCCGCTGGGCCAGGCGATCTCTACCCGGTCGACTTTCGAAGCAGCCCCCAGGCCAAAATGCAGCCGCAGGTCACTGCTGGAGAGATAGCTCGAACCGGAGCGAACTTCCTGCACGAAGTCTCTACCCCCTGCGGAAACCCGCACGGTGGCGCCGATGCCATCGCGGTTGGATCGCGTGCCTGTCGTGGAGATCCCTATCCAGTGATTCTGATTGGTGGCTTCATTGACCAGCAGCATGGGCTTGGCCCCCGAGTTGTTGATGACTGCCGATAAGCGCCCTTCATTCCAGAAATCGGCAATGGCCAGACCACGGCTGGACTGTGGCTCGGTGCAGCCCGGTCCCGCGGTGTGGCTTATGTCTTTAAATTTTCCATTTCCCTGGTTCCAATAAACCAGGCGCGGCTCTTTGTAGGTCGCTCCTAAATGCGCCGTATCGACTTCCGGATAGACGTGACCGTTGGCGATCAGAATGTCGGGCCAGCCATCGTTATCCATGTCGAAGAACATCACGCCCCAGCCAAGATATTGCGTGTTCAGTCCCAGGCCGGCGTCGAATATTTTCGAGCTGTAGGTCCCGTCACCATTGTTCTGGTAAAGGGAGGACGTGTCATCGGAGAAGTTGGTCTTGAAAATATCGGGCAAGCCATCGCCGTTGTAGTCAGCGACTGTAGCGCCCATGCCTGCCTGTTCGCGGCCATCTTCATCGAAGGCGACGGTTGCGTCCACGGCAACATCGGTGAAAGTTCCATCCTTGTTATTGCGATAGAGAATGCTGGGGGTGCTGTCGCAGGCCACGTAAATATCGGGCCACCCATCACGGTTGTAGTCGAGCGTCGAGACGCCAAGGCAGTAGTGCCCGTTGGTCTTCTCGATCCCGCTGCTCTTGCTCACGTTGGCGAAATGACCTCCGCCAAGATTGTGGTAGAGCACGTTCGGAGTGGAGTCGAGACCGCGCGGCCCGCACATGACGGGGACGCCTTTCCAGATGCACATCTGGCCCTCTCCGGGCCGGGGCGCGGTCTTTATATCAAAGTGGACATAGTTTGCGACCACCAGGTCGAGCTTGCCATCGCGGTCGTAATCGACAAAGGCGCACCCGGATCCCCACTCCCCGCCGCTTCCGGTAACGCCCGCAGCCGCGGCTACTTCTTTGAAAGTGCCGTTTCGCTCGTTGTGGTAAAGCCGATTCTTGCCGTAGTAGGTCACATACAGGTCATCGTATCCATCGTTGTCGTAATCGCCCACGCAGGCGCCTTGTCCCCAGCCGGTCGCCGTCAGTCCGGCCTTGCGGGTAACATCGGTGAAGGTTCCGTCGTGGTTGTTGTGGTAGAGGTGTCCGGTTGGAGCCGCATTCTCGTGGGCCGGCGAATTCAGTGCGTTGCCGTTCACCAGGTAGATATCGGGCCAGCCATCGCGATCATAGTCTAGGATCGCCACGCCACTACCGGTGGTCTCGATGATGTATTTCTTGGTGTTCAACTCACCGTTGACATTGTTCATCTGCACGCCGGCTTGCGCGGCTACATCGACAAACCATGCCGGCGGTGGATGAACCGTATTCGCAGGATAAGGAGCCTGTGCAACCGCCAGCATCGCAGCCAGCAATCTGAACCAAACAGCCATTTTGCAAATGCTAGCACCTGCGAGTGAGGCGGCCGCGCGGGGTGCGCGAGCGTATTCTTTATTTGGGCTATGCAGAAACTCCGCTCCCTCATCTTGGCGCTGATTCCTGGTTTATGGTGCTCTGGCTGGTGCTGCCTGGCACAAAGCACGGCTCCGGCTACGAGCTCTGCATCGATTGCCACCTTGCAACAACAAGCAGCCCAACAACCACCTGTGAAGGGCGCAAGCCGCGAATTGGGAATCGCATATTACCGCAGCGGCAAGTTGATCGACGCGGAGCGGGCCTTCGCCGCTGCCATGGCCCAGGATCCGGCCGATCAGGAGTCCGTCCAGATGCGCGGCTTGACGCTCTATCGTTTGGGCCAACCGGCGGCAGCCATCCCCTATCTGGAACGTGTGCGCCAATGGATGCCCAATGCGAATGCCGATGCAAATCATGTGTTGGGACTCGCCTACATGAATGCGCGTCGATATGACGACGCACGCGGCGCCTTTGCGGCGCAGTACGGAGTAGATGCTCATTCGGCTGCTGCCTACCTGCTGACTGGGGGCATGCTACTGGACGCTGACCTCCCGGAGCTTGCCGCTCAGGATGCACAAAAGGCACTCGAGATCTTGCCTGGCCTTCCCTTGGCCCACTTCATGCTTGGCGAGGTTTACCTCTACAAGTCCGACGTGGCTCGCGCTCTAGACGAATTCCAGAAAGAGCGGGCCATCAATCCTGCGTATCCCGCGGTCTATGACCGTCTGGGCGATGTTTATACCAGGATGGGCCAGTATCAGCAGGCGCAGGAATCCCTTACCCGGGCCATCTCCCTTGATGTATCCAGCACCGGACCATTCATTCAGATGGGCAAAGTCTTTTTGCGCAGGGGCGATCCGCAGAGCGCGGCCATCTATCTCCAGCACGCCGTAAAAATGGACCCCGGCAACTACATCACCCACACGCTGCTGGGCCAGGCCTACCGGGCGATGGGGAAGGAAGAGGATGCAAGGCACGAACTCGACGCCGCTTCGCAGATCCATGCATCCAGCCAACTTAAACTTCAACCAGTTCAGTGAGGCTGGGCAAATCTACTTGTGCAACAGAGTTGTCATCTCGACCGGAGCGTAGCGCAGTGGAGAGATCTGCGGTTTTGCTCCTCTGGCTTGGTACTGCCGCGGCCTGGCTAGCTAATGAACGTGAACTGAGACCAATTTGCTCTGCAAAGGAACTCCACCTTCCAGCCTGACCGCCAGCAGCGCCTCGAATGGCCGTACTTCTCCTGTCGGCGACGAGACCGTTTTGAGAAGTTCTGCCAGCGTGTCTTTATGCGAGGCAAATTCAACCGCCGCCTGGGTACCAAGCGTCGTCAAGCCGCTGAACATAAGCGTGCGCTTGCCGGATTGGACCCCCGGCTTGAGTGCAATCACCGCATAGTCCATGGTCAGCGGATGCTCGGGCCGTGAGTAGACCCCCAGCTCTCCGGGGCGGGGATGGTCGTTGATAAATCCCGCGGACTCCGGTTTAGCCATCATGGTGAATTCGGAAAGTGAAGGAAGCGCGTTTAACGATGGATTCTCTGCGGGCGACCCGATAAAGATGAGGTTTCTCTGCTTAGCCTCGTCCCAGGTCACGAGCAGGCTGCGTTTCAGGACGAAGTTAGCGTGATGCTCATCGAACAGCCTCGTCAACTCGTATACAGAAGTCAATTCGCCGATCCCGGTATAGTGATCCACCACTGGTTCCTTCGCCGGATCGACGCCACTGGGTGCGTATCTCAGGCCCGTCTTCGAATCCCCTAGAAATCGAGCATTGCTGTAAATCACCACCGGCGGATCTCCGGACAAAAAAGGCGCCCAGAACATCTCGATCGGTGTTTTCGCGACACCCGGCTTGGGCCAGGTCCGCGCAAGCAGCAACGACGAGCCAGCCACGATCAGCACTAAGAGAATCCCTAAAGCGATCCCCAGCGGTGTCGACCTCCGATAGTTCCAGCGGCTTGCCGGGGCAGGCGGAGCCTCGATAATCGGAACCGGTTTGGCCTCTAACGGTATGGGGAAGGGAGCAGGGGGCGGGTCGGATTGACGGAGCCGAAAGATGGGCAGGTAGTGCCCCTTGGGAACCTCAACAATCGTCGGCTCCGCTGCCCCTTCGGTGGCAAAGTACTCCGTCAGTTTTTGTCGAAGCAGTCGGGCATGGGTCCGGACGATGCTGTCTTCGCTGCTGTTATAGCCCGGCGGGCGATGGAAAACGTGCACTCCGATTTGTTGCTCGGTTGCAGCTTCGGGAGTTTCCTTCAGCGCGCAGTCCGCGATGTACAGGAGAAATTCGCGCAAACGAAGCGAGCTGCGGAACTGGTTGCTGGAAATGACCTGTGTAATCAACAACGATCGCGGGTCATTTGACATGTGAAACGGTTGTTTTACATCAACTGCACGCTCTAAGGCAGAACTCGTTTGGCTAGTTTTCACTGTCAATTCACCGTAAACAACGTTGGCAACCCCGCTGTTCCGGGAAGAGTCTTGGGGTCGCTATGGAAAGTTGCAATCACCGACCTGATTCCGTCCGGGTAGGCACACCGCTCCTAACGAGACGTAGCTCTACTTGTTAGATGCATTTTATTGAGAACGGCATCCGCAGTCGTTTAGCAAATGTACCGTCCTACACAACAGACTTGGCAGAAGATACGAAAGCTAGCCAGAAATGGTTCTGGATCATTTGGAGAGGCATTCCCCATGTACCGCAAAGCATACCGTAAGGCTCGTATATTCTTTTATTTAACTTTAATCATTGGGCTGGCGTCCCTGGCCCCGAATGGGGTGGCGCAGGCAGTTTACGGATCCATCTTTGGAACCGTTACCGACACCACGGGCGCCGTTGTCCCCAATGCGACCATTACCGTCACCGACGTCGCCAAAGGGACCTCTGTGACCAGCCAGAGCAGCGCCAGCGGCGATTATCGGGTGCAACACCTTATCCCCGACACCTACCGGGTAGACGTCGAGGCCCCGGGTTTTAGCAAAAGCACCGCTGACAACGTGATCGTCTACGCTGACACATCGCCGAAGGTGGATATCCAGCTTTCTGTAGCCAGTGCAACAAATACCGTCACGGTCAGCTCAGGCGCCCCTTTGCTGCAGACCGACCGGGCCGAGGTCAGCACCATCCTGAACGCCCGTGCGGTCGAAAATCTACCCAACTTCAACCGTAATTTCACCGCCTTTGAATTGCTTACACCCGGAACCAGTTACATCGGTTGGAATGTGGGCGAGGCGAACAATCCTCAGCGCAGCCAGCAAATCGAAGTCAATGGTCAGTTGCCCTTTGCCACCGGCTATGAGTTGGACGGCACTGACAATCAGGACCCGATCATCGGCGTCGCCGTAATCAACCCCAATCTGGACGCGACCTCCGAGATGAAGGTGACGTCGCAGAACTACGACGCTGAGTTCGGGAAGGCCGTGGCCGGCCTGGTAACGGCGCAGACGAAATCCGGCAGCAACGATTTCCACGGATCAGCGTTCGAGTACCGCCGTTCGGATGCGCAACAGGCTCGGGACCCTTTTGCCGAGTTCGCGCCCGATCCACTCACCGGCAAGTACCTGGCACCCAACCTTCATAATCAGTTTGGGGGTTCGGTGGGCGGACCCATCCGCAAAGATAAGGTGTTCTTTTTCGCCGACTATCAAGGCTTGCGGGAGAAGACGGGAACCGCCGTATTGACCACCGTTCCCACTGCTCTTGCTAAATCCAGCTGCACTTCAGGTGGCGATTGCGACTTGAGCGAGTACCTGCAGGGCGGCCAGGGCCAAATCTTCGACCCGGCCACCAACGAAACCGCGCTAACCGGCCGCACCCCGTTTGCCGGCAACATCATTCCCGCCGGACGGCTTGCAGCTCCATCGGTCGCTTTCTTCAAGCTGCTGCCGGCGCCCAATGTCCCCGGGGCCGGGATCGTCAACAATTATTCCGCGTCGGGGTCGGGTATTTTCAATACCAACCAGGCTGACGGCCGCGTCGACACGCAGCTTTCCGATAAGCTCCACCTGTTCGGCCGCTATACCTACTTCGGTTCTAACCTCTCGGGCGCACCCTACTTTGGCGCGGCCGGAGGGCTGGGCTTCGGCAGCGGCGGGTTTGCCGGAACAGACACCGCTCGCGATCAAAGTGTGGCTGCCGGCGCCGACTACGTGGTAAGCCCCCGCTGGATCACCGACATCCGTTTTGGTTACCTGAGGCTGCATGTGGACGAGAACGGACCCAACTTCAACCAGCCTCTGGGCAACGATCTGGGTATCCCCAACGCGAACGTGGGCGACCTGGCCCTGAACGGCGGTTTGCCGCAATTCAATATCGACAACCCGAGCAATGGGCAGAATGGCAGCAACAACCTGGAGTACGGTACCTCTGCGGCCCAGTTTCTGCAGGACCAAAGCCAATATCAGATCGTGAATAACTGGTCGCACCAGATTGGAAATCACAACATCCGTTTCGGCGGCGATGCACGCTATGGTCTGAACCATCTGGTCGGTCTTGATAACAACAACGTGCGTTCAGGCAACTTCCACTTTGCACAGAACCGCACCGCCGGGGTGCTCGATCCAGTAGCCGGGACGACGTCCTCCGGCATTGGCTTCGCGACCTTTCTGCTGGGCGACACGACCGCCTATCAGCGCACGCAAACGCAATACACCGATGCACAGGAAAGGCAGAAACGCTTCTTCTTTTACGGACAAGATCAATGGCGACTCACCAATAAGCTGACCGTGAACTATGGTCTGCGCTGGGAGATGTATTTTCCGGAATCTGTCACCGGCAAGGGCCGCGGTGGCCTGCTCGACCTGAATACCGGCGATATCCGCATCGCCGGGTACGGACCATGGGGAACGAACCTGAACGTACAAAAGAGTTGGACCAATCTTGCGCCCCGGTTTGGATTCGCCTACCAGGTTCATCCCAATACTGTCGTTCGCGGCGGCTACGGCCGGGTGTATGGACAGGGCTGGTCGGGCGACACCTTCGGAGAGGTGCTGACCTTCTCGTATCCGACGCAGGTCTCGCAAAACCTGAATCCGTCATCGAACGCGGCGGCAGTGTTCAATCTGACCCAAGGGCCTCCAGGCTTTACGTTTGCGCCGATCCCCGCAGATGGAAACTATCCTTTGCCCGACGGCGTGGGTGTTCCGACACGACCGTTATGGGTTCGTCTCCCCACCCTGGATGCCTGGAATTTGACCGTGCAGCAGCAATTGAATTCGACCATGTCTTTCCAGATCGCGTACGTGGGTAGCCATGGCGTTCACAATATGTTTGACTCGTCGAACCAGGCGAGCCCTAACACGCAAACCATAGCCGGATTCAATCAGATCAATCCGGAGACGGGACAGACCTACACCCAAAGCGAGCGCCGTCCCTACTTTGACGGTACCGCGCAAAGGGAATTGGGTGTGACCTTCGGCCACCCTTTCGGCTGGGAACAGGATCTTCGCTACAACGCCAATGAAGCGACCACTAGTTACAACGCCATGCAGGTTATCGTTGAAAAGCGTTTCGCCCAGGGTCTGCAGTTCCTTTCTCACTACACCTGGTCGCGTGCCATGGCACACGAGTCTTACTACTTCTTCATCGATCCCCGTATTGGCTACGGGTCCAGCTACTACAACCGGCGCAATGCCTTCGTTTTTGCCGGCAACTATGACCTGCCTTTCGGCAGAGGCAAGATGATCGGCGGTAATGTCAAGGGCTGGGTCAACGAGATCATCGGCGGCTTTGCGCTGAATGGCAATGTGGCCATCCAGAGCGGATTGCCCTACACGCCAGCCTACGCCCTCAGCTCTTCTGACAATGACATCGTTGGGTTTCTCAATAAAACCAACCAGCACGGCTTCGGCCTGCATAGTGGCTCCCTGAACCCCCTCACCCACAAGGTTCAGTACTTCACGCCATCGCCCTACGTGCTGCAATCCTCAGGACCACAAAATTCGTTCGGTCCTTATGCGCGCCCCGCGGCGGGCACGTTTGGCAACCTTGGGCGCGACACCCTTTTCGCCCCGGGACTGTGGAACGCAGACCTCTCCCTCGCCAAGGACTTCAACCTGACGGAACGGATTCACTTCCAGTTGCGCGCGGAAGCATACAACGCGTTCAACCATGTGAATCTGGGCGGTCCGGATTCGTGCGTCGACTGCCAGGACGGCAACGCTGGCACGATATCGAGCACTCTCGCCTCCCAGGATGGAACCACGATGCGACGCCTGCAATTTTCAGGTCGGTTCTCGTTCTGAGTCAATGAATGAAAGCGGTCCGTCAGGACCGCTTTCATTCCATCGCCGCGCGCCTCAGGAACAAAGTAGAGTTGTCCTCGATGGTGATTGGGACCATGAAGTTCTGCGCTTGGTTCTTTCTCTTTAACTCTATTGTCTTCCTGGCTGCGCAGACACCTGCGCGCACGCCGCCGCCGCCGTTGCACGCCCTTTCTACCTTTGCTACGGATCAACCGGATCAGCTCGCGATCCACAATGACATCATGGCGCAAAAGCCCTTCAGCGTGATCGGCCCGCGCGGAGCTCTGCTTGGCCAGCAGGACGGATCGTTTGAAGCCTGGATTTTCCCCTGGAAAATCTTGAGCCACATGCGCATTGTGGCGGAGATGAAAGATTACGCCGTGCCCATCGACGTGAATGAGCAGGCGGCGTCCATCGACGTGCAGCCGGGCCACACGACCATCACTTTTTCGCACGCCAATTTCACCGTCCGCGAAATGCTGTTCGCTCCCCAGACTGCTCCCGAAGGCGCAGGCGCCTTGGCCTACTATCAGATCCAGGCCGTTCGTCCCATGACGCTTACCTTCAGCTTTATGCCGGAGATGCAGCGCATGTGGCCGGCGCTTTCCGACGACCGTCCATCTCCCGAGTGGGTCAGGACAGGGGACTCCGGTTTTTATATCCTGCATTTGAATTTTCCCAATCACGCGGCGGCCGTGGCGATGCCAACCGCGCAGTACGGCATTCTGCCGCCCTATCAGGAGCGCCCTAAGGATTATCCGTTGCAGTTCGTAATCCATTTCGATCCAGCCACGGATAGCAATAAGATTTATCCTCTATTCATGACGACGGCCGAGACCGCGGCCACGTCTACCATGTCCGCATTGGCGGGGCGGCTGCAGGCGCTCAACGACGACTTTCATGAGCTCTATAGCGATACGCAGAAGCATTTTCAG
>DASRRN010000545.1:0-4443 GCA_035695685.1 Acidobacteriaceae bacterium
AATCCGGCTGTGACCAAAGAGCATGTCGCTTCCGCTGATGCAGCCCTGGTTCTTGGCAGCATTTGGGACGATACACGGTATGCACTTCGGCAGCTGCGCAAGTCGCCCGGCTTTGCGGCCACCACGGTGCTTACCCTGGCCGTTGGCATCGGCGCCAATCTCGCGATTTTTCAGCTGCTCTATGGAGTGTTGTTTGCGCAGTTGCCGGTAAAGCAACCGGCGGAACTCTACTCGCTGCACGCAGTGCAGTCACCGTTTGATGGGGAGTGGTTCTTTTCCTTCCCTGCTTACCAGCGTCTCCGGCAGGCCACACACCAGGACGCAGCTGTGTTTGCACGCTCGGGGTTTGGCGTAGGAGTTCTGCAGGAAACGGATGGGGCTACAAGCCGGATCGATTTCCAACTGGTTTCCGATAATTTCTTCAGCGTTCTGGGGCTGTCGCCATCCGCCGGCCGGTTCTTCCTCGAGGGTGATGACCAGCGGGAACAGTCGGAGTGGCCGGTAATCCTACGATACGGCTACTTCAAGGAACACTTTGGCGGAAGCCAACCCATTCTCGGGAGACGGGCTACGTTCAATGGAGTTCCGATCGTGATCGTTGGCGTCGCCCCGAAAGGTTTCAGCGGAGTGGTTCGTGGACAGGCCGCTGACCTTTGGCTTCCTCTCGCTGCGCAGGCGACGGACCGTTTCGGCACCTGGTTCGACTCACTGGGCCCCGGATATGACGTCCACCTGAGCCGGTCGTATCGAAACCAGGCGAGTATTTTTTGGTTGTGGGTACTGAGCCGGACGCCCGATGGAGTTAAGCCTGCCGCGGCGGCTCACTGGACGCAAGTGCTTGCGCCGGATCTATCGTTGATGGCCAGTGCAGCCAAAGACACGCGGGACCGTAGACGCATCCTCGGTTCACAGGTGAAGCTGGTCTCGGCGGCGAATGGAGAGGGTTCGCTGGCGAGGACTTACTCTCTTCCACTGTTCATTTTGATGGCGATGGCCTTCGTCATTCTTCTGGTGGGATGCCTGAACCTGGCCAACCTGCAATTGGCCCGCCTGATGGAACGGGAGATAGAAATCGCCACGCGAATTGCCCTGGGAGCCAGCCGGGCGAGAGTCCTTCGCCAGGTGGCGATTGAAGCTGTTGTGCTGGCCGCGATTGGTGGAGTGCTTGCGTTCGCGACCGGCCAGGGCGCAAGCGCGCTTCTTTTACATTGGGCGTCCGGTCGTGGGCAAACTATCCCCATCGATCCCCAGATAGGAACGGCGGCCACTTTGCTCGGTACGGCGCTGCTGCTTGGCGCCTTGGTGGGTTTTGGCCTGTTGCCTGCCTGGCAGATGACGCGCAAGAGCTTTGCCATGGCATCGAAGACGAGGGTCGGTCAGCTATCGACCCAAAGCAAAGCCGGACGCCGATGGTCGAACCTGCTGCTGGCCAGCCAGGTGAGTTTCTCGCTGCTGTTGCTTTGTGCCGCCGGGCTTTTTGCGCAAACACTGCGAAATCTGAGCCGCGTGGATGCAGGCATGGATCGCGATCATGTGCTCTCTATTCATTTGGATATGAGGAGTACGGGTTTTGCCAAGCAACAGAATGATTTGCCTTCCTTCTACGACACGGTGATCCAGCAGCTTAAGACGTTGCCCATGGTTCGTGATGCGGCGGTACATATGTGCCGTATTCCGAACTGTGTTTGGAATACCGCGCTGCATGTCTTTGGACGTCCAGAGATGGCAGAATCCCAGTTGCATGGAAAAGAGGATCATGTAGGGGTGAGCTATTTCCGCACCCTTGGCATGCCCCTTCTGCGGGGACGGGACTTTAGCAAAGAGGATAATCAACGGTCGCAGCTGGTCGCGATCCTCAGCCGCTCTTACGCGCGGAAGCTCTTCGGCGATGAGAGCCCGCTTGGCCATTGGATTGGCTATAGCGTACCGCCGGGCGATCACCAGTTTTTGGTTGTTGGCGAGGTCGCCGATGCACGTGTGGATGGTTTGCGTTCAAACGCTCCTCCAGTCGCCTACCTCCCTATCGATCAAAGTCCAGCGCCGGTTCAATCGATTGAGGTGCGGGTGCGAGGTTCCTTAGCAACACTGCCTGCTGAAATTCGGAACAGCCTGTACAAGATTGCCCCAGCCCTGCCGGTGACGGAGATTGTGCCCCTGGATTTGGAGTTTGACGATGGCCTTTCCACGGAGGCGCTGCTGGCCCGGTTGACGAGCATTTTCGGCGCGCTGACGCTTGCGTTGGCGGCGCTTGGATTCTATGGATTGCTCACTTTTCGTGTGGCTAGAAGGACTTCTGAAATTGGTATCCGCATGGCGTTGGGGGCTACGGGCTCGCAGGTGCGGGCGCTATTTCTCGGCCAGACTCTGCAAATACTGATTGCGGGGTTGATTCCGGGAGCGGCGCTGGCGCTAGGTACGAGCTACTTAGCGCGCAAGCTTTTGTATGGTACGGGCCGCATGGATATTTGGGCGCTGGGCTTCGCGGCGGTTGTGCTTGCGGCGGCCGGATTGTTGGCGACGCTTGTACCCGCCCATCAGGCGGCTTCGATTGATCCCATGCGGGCTCTGCGCAGTGAATGACAACAAGAACGGTAGGTAGCCGGTGGGCTAAGTAGGTTATGGTTGGTCATCGTCGCAGTCAAATTGCGGTATGCGTAGAAAGGCTCCTCCATAAGGAGCTTTGTTTCCACTGTAGGACCCCGTGATCACACCAAGATCGTTGATGGCCGTGACGTTGGTTTGGGTCGATCCCGGGGGATCGATCGTTGTTAGACGGCCATCCGGGGAACGCAGAAAGCCGTGCTCGATGCCGGGTGTAGAGGCGAGGTAGGAGCCGGTTACGAAACCTTCCCGGTTGATGCTGATGTACTGAGTCTGAATCGTTCCGGGAGGGTCAAAGGGCGTGATCACTCCTTTTGCGGATCGCACGAATCCGTGGAAGCCCGTTGTTCCGTACCATCCTGTGATCGCCCCGGCTTGATTGATGGCTGTGGGCACGATCCCCTCGGCGTATTCGAAGGTGGTGATGTGTCCGTCCGGGCAGCGCACAAAGCCGCCGACCTGGGTGTCTCCATCGTAAAAATACTGTCCCGCGATCTCCCCGGCAGTGTTGATGCTCACTGGATTCACGTAACTGCTGCCTGAGATGCCGAAGGTGACCAAGCCTCCATCCGGGTAACGTATGAAACCGAAGCCCGGGGGAACGATGTTCGTAGTGGTGTAAAACCCCACCACCATGCCGCTTGCGCTGATGGCCCTGGGTAAGCTGGAGCCGACGACGCCCCCAGGATTAAAGGTCGTAAACTTCCCTTCCGGCGATCGTGTAAAGCCAGCGTCAAAACCGAGAACGTCTTCGTAGATCCCGGTTATCTCGCCAGCGTTATTAATACCGGTGGGTTGAGTATAGATACTGCGCGGAACGTCGAAGGTAGTGATTTCTCCGAAAACGTGGCGCACAAAGCCGTGAGTCTTTCCGTCTTTACCGTTGTAATAGCCCGCCACGCTCAGAGAGTCGTTGATGCCTACCGGGAGCGTCCCGGCGCCGTTCGGTACCTGGAAGGTAATGTAGAAAGCTTGCTGAGGATGGCTGGCGCCCTGTGCAGAGCAGCAAAGCATCGCGAGCAGGAAAACCGTGGCAGATCGAATGTTTGCAAAATGAATCATGGAATTCCTTTTCGTGTATGTCTTCGAACGTCGAATTGCCGGAGATCCGTTTGGACAGAGCGCTTGCAGGAAGAGTAGCACCGTACCCGCGCGGCGATGCGAGCGATTGACGGGAGTGGCGTTCAAAGATTGGGACGCAATGTCAATTCGGGAAAAGGACAACAAATAAAATTAGCACTACCCAAACAGGGCAAGTGGGGACCTCAGCCTGCTTCGGTTTCCGTTGTAAAAATGTGCGGCAACACGGGAGACCGTTGGCGAGTGTGCGGGTGAGATGCCAGCTATCTTTTGTTGACTATATGCAGGATGCACGTATAGGCTTCTGGGCACTGTCGCAACAAGGCGTGAGCCTGACGAACGACCAGCTTCCGCGGCCATCTCGCGGCCGGAGTTTGCATGACCAGTAAGCGGCCTCGAATTTTCTATGGATGGCTGATTGTTTCGTGAGTGCCGTCGGCCTCTTCCTTGGCGCGCCACTGCTCGTCTTTTCCTTCAGTGTATTTTTCAAGCCGCTGGTGGTGGATTTTCACGCCAGCCGCGCCAGCGTGTCGCTCGCATTTTCGCTGTTTAATCTTGTGGGTGCGCTCTGAATTCCCTGCACGGGCATGGTCATTGATTCGCTTCTTCTTATATCGACCAGGAAATCCTCGTGTGGGATAGGGAAAGCATTCGAAAAATCGTTATCGGCCCACGTACGCCCCACGGCACGCCGGGGCAGGTGGGGCGAACGTGGGGCACCCGTCCTGTTCCCTCGGGCCTTTCCTTTGGTCCTGCCTGTGA
>DASRRN010000546.1:0-21143 GCA_035695685.1 Acidobacteriaceae bacterium
AAGAACACCTACAAGCAATTTGATTCGCATGCAAATCCTTCAGGCCAATGTAACTTTGAAAGTGACGCCAATGTCAGACAGGTTGGCTGCTGCCGGCATGCGTACCTGCAAACCTTGCTTTTCCTGCTTCCAACGAAGCTTGTCCTGGTGCCCAAGCAGTTGCACATTGAGGATCTTGCCCGGCTCCTGCGGACTGTTGGTCGCTAATGGCGAGATCAAGACATCTGCCGATGGCGTGCCCATCACGTAGGCATACAGGAATTTCCCCTTGGTAGTGAAGCGCACATCCTCTGCCGTCAGACCGGGCTGCTTGCTCTCGTTAAAGCCGGTCTGGGGAACCGCTGTTTCGGTCGATGGTCCCACGCCATAAATCTTCCACGGACGGGAACCATAGATGCCCTCGCTGTTCACCGCCATCCAGCCGGTTATGCCTTCGAGCACTTTCATCTCTTCGGCGTCGAGTTCGCCACTGTTAGGCAGCGGAAAATTGAGCAGCAGGTTGCCATTCTTGCTAACGATATCCACCAGCAGATCAATTACTTTTTTCGGTGTTTTGTATACCTGGTCCCGCTTGTAGTGCCAGTCACCAATGCAAGTGTCGGTCTGCCACGGGGAGCTGGAGATAGCATCGGAGACGCCACGCTCGTGGTCGACGATACAGGTCCCCACCGCGCAGTCCCCGGCCATCTTGCTGCTATAGACCGCTTCGACCTTGCCGTTATGCTGTGCGGCACTCACGTTGTAGACCTCAGCCACGGTGGCTAATCCGTACTCCTCAAAAGGAATGCCGCCATCGGTGTAAAGCAGGTCCGGTTGATGCTGGTCGATCAGGTCCTTAACGCGGTTGAAGTATTGGAGCTTCCACTCGTCGGGAGCGACGCGCCCCATCGCCTTCGCGGTTTGGGCAAAGTCGTGAGGCATCAACGTATAGCTGTGATAAAGATCAGCAAATAACGGATTGGTGCCGTCATAGGACACTCCAGCCAACGGGCCCTTGGTGTCGCTGGTGTGCGCTGGGGCCAGCCAGTCGAAGCTGTTCGAAAGATGTTCGCTTACGCCAAAGCGCAGTCCCCGCTTGCGGGCGGCCTGCTTATAGAGACCGACTATGTCGCGCATGGGCCCGACCGCCGTGGCATTCCAGCGAGGCTGGTATTTCGAATTCCACATGTCGTAGTTGTCATGGTGGACCCCCATGCTGACGAAGTACTTGGCGCCGGCTTTCACATAGAGGTCCATCAGATGATCGGGATCCCACTTGTCGCCTTTGAACAATGGGATCAGATCTTTGTAGCCAACCTTGGACGGATGCCCGTAGGTCTTGAGGTGGTACTCGTACTGTGGGCTGCCCTGGATATACATATTCCGTGCAAACCAATCGCCATCCTCGACGCCCGATTGCGGCCCCCAATGGGACCAGATGCCAAATTTTGCATCGCGAAACCAATCTGGAACGCTGTAGGCGTCGAGCGAGGCGCGGGTCGCCTTGAACGGTCCTGGAGTGATGGGGAGCGTGGCCGCCTGGCCAAAAGCACCCCTGGTCTGTGCCCAGGCCGCCGAATAGCCGAGCAATTTAAGTGTGTCGCGCCGGGAAAACCGCATGCAGAGTCGCCGCCTCGTTCCTGCTGATCAATTAAATTTTGCTTCAAGAACGAAGCAACAATGTGTTCCGCCCCATGGTTATATCTATGCTATGCACCATTATCAACCCGGGCCATAAGCACGCCAAAACTTCAAATCTGAGAGGGTGAACACGATGGCTGTGAGCAGACGGGAGTTCTTACGTTGCGTGGGACAAGCAGGCGGATACAGCGCCGCATTCCTGGTCATGCAGGGCATGGGCCTGATGGAGGCGAAAGCGGCGACGCAGCCCGAGCCAGCAGAGCCTGGGATAGGCAAAGGTGTGAAGGTGGTCATCTTGGGAGCTGGCATTGCAGGGTTGGTTGCCGCCTACGAGATGCGGGCACTGGGATACGAATGCACTGTCCTGGAATGCCGCGAGAGACCTGGTGGAAGGAACTGGACTGTGCGCGGCGGAGACCGGGTGAAGTTCCTGGATGGCACGACGCAGACCTGCACCTGGGACGAGGGAAACTATCAGAACTTTGGGCCAGCCCGCCTCCCGTCGGTTCATAAAACCATGCTGGGTTACTGCCAGAAGCTGGGCGTCCCCCTGCAGGTGGAAGTGAACATGACGCGCTCCGCCTTCCTGCAAAACGACAACGCGAACGGCGGCAAGCCTCTCCTGCTGCGCCAGGCAGAAAACGACACCCGGGGACACGTGAGCGAGCTACTCGAAAAGGCCATGAACCAGGGACTGCTCGACCAGGACATCTCCAAAGAAGACCGGCAGCGCATGATGGATTTTTTGCGCACCTACGGCCCGCTGGATGACGCGGGCAAATATGTAGGCAGCGATCGTGCCGGATACTCTCAGGCGGCAGGCGCAGGCGACAAGAGCGCCGTGTTGAGCCAACCGATCGACATGCACACGCTGTTGGACGAAAACTTCTGGCAAAACATGCTCTTTGACGAACAGTTCGATATGCAGGCGACCATGTTCCAGCCTGTGGGCGGCATGGACCGCATTCCTTACGCCTTCGCTAAAGCTTTGGGCAAGGTGGTGAAATACAACGCGCCGGTAACGGAGATTCGAAAGACAGCGAAGGGCGTCAGAGTGGGCTATTCGGCCGACGGATCTGCGAAATCGATCGAGGCCGATTATTGTGTTTGCACCATGCCGCTCACCATTTTGAAAAGGACGCCCAACGACTTCAGCGCCGCGTACAAAAAGGTGATCGACGAGTGCACCTATGCCAGCGCCTACAAGATCGCATGGGAGAGCCGTCGATTCTGGGAGCAGGACTACAACATCTTTGGCGGCCTGGAGTTCGTTTCCGTAGGCTGTAGCCCGATCTGGTTTCCTTCCGCAGGGATGTTTACACCCAGGGGCGTGCTGGTCAGCGGATATACCGACGAGGCGCGCTCTAACATCAGAGATCTCCCCCTGGCACAGAAGTTTGAGGAGAGTCGCAAGTCCGTCGAGCGTCTGCATCCTGGCCACGGCAAGGAACTGGAAAAGCCCATGTACGTGACCTGGGGCCAGATTCCCGACAATGAGGGATCGTGGATAAGAACCTATGGACCGGGGCAGGAGAGGTGGTCCCCCTTCTCCCAGACGGCACCCCACATCAATCCCGGATACGAGACCCTGATCGAGCCGGATGGGCCCATCATTTTCGCCGGCGATCACGTGAGCCACATCGTGGCCTGGCAAGAGGGAGCGGCCTTGAGCGCGCTGCGAGCAGTAGGCCAGGTAAACGACAAGGCGAAGGCGGCGAGGCTGACGAGGAGTTGAGCCCTACGGGCTCAGAAATGCCGACGCGCCTTCTTTCCCGTTCCAACGATATCGCCACTCGGGAACCGCTTTCCCGGTGGCCTGCCAGCGCTCGGGGGTGCTGTTCTCCAGCCAATCGATCGGCCTGGCAGCGGCACCGCCCGCGGCCGCGATCCTGAAGGCTTCGCGCAACGCTTCCCGTTGCTCCGGCCCACGTGCGGGCGGGCCCGCGGAGACAATGGTCGCCGTTCCGCTACGCGCCAGGGCGTCCAGCCACTGCCGGTTAAGCTCCCACGGCACGGCCTCGGTCATGCCCACCAAATCCGCATCCAGGGTGTAGAACGTTCCGTGCTGTGGCAGCCGGAATGCAAGCGTGTTCACGCCCATGCGCCGGGTGCGCTCCCATTGGCGGCCGCTGGTGTCATCACCCGTTCTCTGCAGGTCGAAAACGCCCTGCCCCAGATGGCCGATGGTATTGCAGCCATCGAGCAGCACCCGCTCGCCCGCCGCCTCGCGAAGCAGGGCATAGAGCCCGGCGATCACCTCGGCATTCGTCCGGCTCCGGTCGTGGAGCGACCAGCCAGGCAGAGTCGGCTGCGGCCCCATCTCGAAGCCCCACTGCCCCAGCAGATCGTAGGTGGAGAAGTCGTGCTTCACCATCTCGTAGCCCCACCCGGTCGCCTCAATCATCTTGGCGCGGATTTTCTCCTTCGCCTCCGGGACGGTGGGATCGTAAGCAAACTCGCGAGCCCGGTCCTTCTTCTCCCCAAACCGCGCGTCCGGCAACAACAGCGCAGGCGGGGCATCGTGGGGAGCCTCCAGCGGCCGGATCCAGATCCCTGGACGGGCCGTGCGTTGCGTGATTCCGTCCGCCAGCTTACCCATGTCCGGCCACGCGGCCGTACCATTGCTCCAACCGCCGTCGACTACTGAGAAAGGCCGAACGCCTCCGCTCGGCGAAACCTCGACGATGAACTCGGTATCCCGCAGGATCGTTTCCGCGGTGCTTCGCCCGTAGCTGTAGCACCAGTCGTTGGCTCCATAGATGGGCACGATGGGCCGCGACGACCGGGCGCACATTGTCCGGCACAGCCCGGCGACCGCCTCTAACGGGTTCTCGCCGTCGCTGCCGCGGCGGGTGACCACCGTCGCCATGGTCAATCTTCGCGACCCGAGTTCGACGCCGTCGCCGCCGTTGGCCACGTTCAACCACAGCGACACACCTTCCGGATCGAGCTGCCAGAAGCAGAGTGCGGCGGCATCTGTTTTTACTCCGTAGCCGTGGCAGCTCAGGCCATCGTGGGTAGCGAAGTACCATGGCATCACGCGTTCGGGTATAAGGTCGCGCCAGCCCAGATCCCCGTAGCTACGCTCCCACGCATCACCCAGGGCGCGCAACGCGGGCGTCACCTGCGATCGCCAGCGCACATGCACGATCACGATCGGGGTTGACGGCGCAGCCAGCGTCAACACCAGCGCATCCTGTTGCGCCGCACACTCGACCACAACCTGGCCGCCGCGCCATTGCACCCCCGCCGGTTGCAGTGCGATCCTGCCCGCCGGTAGCGTCTGGGAGAAGCTTCCATAGGCGGTCACGCTGTCTGGAGCACGCAGCAACTCGATAAATGACGAGGGCTTCGGCGCACTTGGGCCGGTTCGATCCACCGGGTCTGCCAGCCCACCGATCACAGCGGCGCCCGCCCTCAGAAACGATCGCCGGCTCACCAGTTCAGAATCTGTGTGCTTCTCCTCAGGTTCCATCCGTTCCTCGTCACTAAAGTCAGCTGGCGGCATTTTCTACGACTGGAAATCAAAAGTGACGATCAGAGCTCTTGCGGGCTTGTCTTCTTGGCATCGGTACAGGCGCTTGCTGTTGCGATCAATCCAGGCACTATCCTCGGCGTAGAGCACCTCGGTTCTGTTCTCTGCCGAAAGTACCAGCGGACCGCGGATCACATAAACCAATTCGAGACCGGGAGAGAGTGGAGGCCGGAAAGCACCACCGTCGACTGCCGGCAGAAATTCTGCAATGCAGGGAACAATATTTCGATCCGGAATCAAAACGCTCATGCTCTCGGAAAGCAGGAACGGATCCGCCGTTTCGCCGATCGGAAGGCGGATTCGATCTTTGGCTCGAGAAACACGAAAGACTGTTTCTGTCTCGTGACCCAGGAAATAGGAGAAGTCCTTCTTGAACACGAGTGCGATACGGGCCAGATTCCTGAGCGTTGGAATAACCCGGCCAGTTTCCAATTGAGAAAGAAAACTCGCAGAAAGCCCAACCTGTTGTCCAAGCTCGACCAGTCCCATGGACCGCCTCAATCGGAGACGGCGTATTTTTTCTCCGATTTTTTTCGTTTCGATGGACGTCTCTACGGTTGCTTCATCGACCGTATCGACCTGCGGGTGGGTCTTGAGAGTTTTGGCCATGGTCTCAACCAGTTTGCGTTGACACAGGCTAGGAAGGGTCGTTAGGCGATGGCTATTGATTCCAGCGTGGCCATGGCCATCTTGTCATGGCGCCCAGGATCAATGTCTAACTCCAAGGACAAAACATCAGGCAGATTGACGGTGTAGTCCTCCACCTCGATTGCTGAACCGCCGGGGCTGAACGTCCATTGCTGGCGAAGTACCTCTCTTCTTTGATCGGTCGATGTACGAGCAAAGACTGCGAACTCCTGCGCCCTCTCCCTGCGCTCTTCTCGAAACTCCACGCGAATACGGCGGATAGCTTGCGGATGATCGAAATTCAACCGAATCACTTGCGGGCCCGGATCGGCCGCCCGCCACCCGCCCCCCTCTGCTCCCTGCAGGGCATTCTCAAAAGGATGTTGCGGATCTTCCGACGAGATCTCTGCACTGGCAATCTCCTGCAAATCGAGCCATCCATCGGAAGTGGGAGAAGAAGTAGACGCTTTGGGCAGAGAGACAATCGACTTGCGCATGGGAAGACCTCTCCTGTATGAGATGCAGATTAAGACCAACAACGATGGTAACCTTAACACGATGAAGGTGCTTATCACCGGTGGAGCGGGATTTCTCGGGACCAGGCTGGCGCGCACTCTCCTTTCCCGCGGACATGTTTCGGGAAAACCTCTGGCCCAGCTTGTGCTGGCCGATCTGGCCCCGCCCGCGGATGACGTGGGTGGCGATCCACGGGTACTTGCCTGGCCAGGCGCATTGCTCGATCAGTGCAAAGCCCTGCGCGACGAGACTTTCGATCTGGTCTTCCATCTCGCCTCGGCGGTTTCAGCGGAGTGCGAAGCGGATCTTGATCTCGGTCTCCGCTCTAACCTCGACACTACGCGTGCCCTGCTCGACGCCTTGCGCAGCGGGGGCAAGCCGCGCTTAGTCTTCTCCAGCTCCGTGGCTGTTTTCGGAGGCGATGACGACTTCCCCATGCCAAGGGTGATCCACGACGACACCCTCCCTGTTCCGCAGACATCGTACGGCATTCAGAAATTTATTTGCGAACAACTCATCGCGGACTATACCCGGCGCGGCTTGATCGATGGCCGCAGCGCGCGATTGATGACAGTGACGGTTCGCCCAGGCCGCCCCAACGCCGCCGCATCTGGCTTTCTATCCTCCATTGTGCGTGAGCCCTTACACGGCCAGGAGGCAGTGTGCCCCGTGCCACCCGATACGGTCGTAGCCGTAGCCTCGCCGCAACGCACTATCGAAGGTCTGATTGTGGCGGCCGAAGCTACGCCCGATGCCTGGGGCAGCCGGACCGCGGTCAATCTGCCCGCACTGACACTCCGCGTAAGCGAAATGCTCGACGCGCTGGAAGTAGCGGCGGGCCGCGCGACGCGCCAACGCGTGCGCTTCCAGGAAGACCCAAAGATCGCCAGGATGATGCTGGGATGGCCTGCTACCTTCGAAAGCGCCCGGGCACGACGGCTCGGCCTTTCCGCCGATCCCGATTTCCTCTCCATTGTCCGCCAGTTTCAGAAAGAGCAGGCGGTCTGAAGTTGGCTATCCTGGGCTGCATCGCGGATGACTTCACCGGCGCGACCGACTTGGCAAACAATCTGGTGCGTGCCGGGATGCGCGTGGTTCTGATCGTGGATGTCCCCACGCAGGCTGAACCGGTAGACGCGGATGCGGTGGTGGTAGCGCTGAAGTCGCGCACCGTTCCTGCTGCGAGAGCGGTTGAGCAGTCGTTACGCGCCTGCCGCTGGCTTCGTGGGCAAGGGGCCCGCCAGATTTATTTCAAAATTTGCTCCACCTTCGATTCCACCGCGGCCGGCAACATCGGCCCGGTGATCGAGGCGCTGATGGATGAACTGGATTGTGGTTTCAGCATCGCTACCCCCGCTTTTCCTGAGGCCGGGCGAACGGTGGTGCACGGACACCTGTTCCTTGGCGATACCCTGCTCTCGGACAGCGGCATGCGGCATCACCCCCTTACCCCCATGACCGATGCCAACCTGGTGAGCGTGCTGCAGGCACAGCTGGACCCTGCCAAGGGACGCAGAGTCGGGCTCATCGACTACCGGACGGTCGCCCAATCGGCAGAAGCCATTAAACAACGTATGAACGAACTGCGAGCCAACGGCATCGCAGTCGCCATTGTGGATGCGCTCAACGATGAAGACCTGGGCAAACTGGGAGAAGCACTGCGGAACTCACCCTTTCTAACCGCCGGCTCCGGGCTCGGTGAGAGCCTGCCGCGCAATTGGGGTTTCAGGCCTGGGGGTCTTAATCCTGCCAACGGGGCTGACCTGCCGCCGGCGCGGGGGCTGAAGGCCATTCTCGCCGGCAGCTGCTCAGTAGCAACCAATACCCAGGTACAGCGCTTCATTCGTGACGGAGGCGAGGCCTACGCTTTGCAACCGGCGGAGCTTGCGGCTGATCTCGAGTTGCAAATCGCCCAGGTGCTTTCCTGGGCCGATGCCTGCTGGCGCAGCGAAGCAGAGCTGCCGCTGCTGGTCTACTCGACCGCGGAGCCGGATCGGGTGAGCGCTGCGAACGCGCCTGTTGTCGAGCGGGCGATGGCGGCGCTGGCGCGCGCATTTGTACAGCGCGGCGTAGGCAGCCTGGTAGTAGCCGGGGGAGAAACCGCGGGGATTTGCGTGCAGGCTCTCAACATCCGGCAAATGCAGATCGGCCCCCAGATTGACCCCGGTGTGCCCTGGTGTTACGCCAGGTCGGCGGAGGGCGGTCTCCACATTGCCTTGAAATCCGGTAACTTCGGATCGCCAGACTTTTTCGGCAAAGCGTTTGCCTTCGTCGCGTGACTATGACCGAGTTGGAGCTAAGACAGGAGATCTGTCGCGTAGGCCGTTCTCTCTTTGAGCGCGGTTATATTCATTCGACGGCAGGCAACGTCAGCGTGCGCCTGCCGGACGGCTTTCTTATCACTCCAACCGAAGCGTGCCTGGGTTTTCTCAAGCCCGAGGCGCTATCTAAGGTCGGGACAGATGGCGTACAGATCAGCGGCGACCGGGCCAGCAAGACGCTGACCCTGCATCGGCGGATCTACGCCGCGGATGCGGATGCTGGTTGCGTGATTCATAGCCACTCCACCCACCTGGTTGCGCTTACTCTTGCCGGTGTCTGGAAGCGGGAGGATATTCTGCCTCCACTGACGCCCTACTACGTGATGAAGGTAGGTCATGTACCGCTGATTGAGTATTACCGTCCGGGAGACGCGACCGTGGGCGACCTGGTGGCACAGACGATCGAGCGCATGCGGGCCCAGGCCACGCCCATTCGCGCTGTGATGCTGGACCGGCTGGGACCTAACGTCTGGCACAGTACGCCCGCGGCTGCAATGGCCGCGCTCGAAGAGCTGGAAGAAACCGCGCGACTCTGGCTGCTGACCGGCCGCAAGCCCGAGCCGCTCACGCCCGAGCAGATCCATCAACTGCGCCAGCAATTTGGCGCCTCCTGGTAGGGCGACCTATGTTGCGCTTCGCCGCGAACCTCAGCTTCTTATATGGGGAATATGACTTCCCCGAGCGCTTTGCCGCAGCAGCCAAAGACGGCTTTACTGGGGTTGAGTATCTGTTCCCCTATGACTACCCCGCGCAGCAGCTGGCAACGCGGTTGCAAGAAAATAGTTTGGCTCAGGTACTGTTCAACGCGCCGCCGGGAAATTGGGCGGCCGGGGAGCGTGGTCTGGCGAGCGTGCCCGGCAGAGAAGCAGAATTTCAAACCGCCATGCAAACCGCCCTCGCATATGCGCAAACACTCAACTGCCCGCGGGTCCATGTAATGGCCGGCCTACAACCCGGTGGTGTGGAGCGCGCCGCCATGCGCAGCACCTTCGTGGCCAACCTGGCGTGGGCCGCCGAGCTCACGGCGCCTGCAGGCGTCGAGCTGCTCATCGAGCCGATCAATACGCGGGATATGCCCGGCTATTTTTTGAACCGTCAGGATGAGGCGCATGCCATTGTCGACGAGATAGGGAATCCTGCGCTCAAGGTGCAGATGGATCTTTATCACTGTCAGATTGTGGAGGGCGATGTGAGCATGAAGTTGCGAAAGTACCTGGGCAAGAACGTGGGGCACCTTCAGATCGCCAGTGTGCCCGATCGCAATGAGCCCGACCGCGGCGAGCTCAACTACGATTACCTTCTAGGGCTGATTGAAGAACTTGGTTACAACGGCTGGATCGGCTGTGAATACAGGCCAAAGGCCGGCACATCAGAAGGCTTGGGCTGGCTGAAGAAACGCTTCTAAAAATCTGTCCTTGCCACAGATGATGGGTGCCCCATATCTCGCTCGTTTTTCGCGAGATGTGGGGCACCACGGGTCTTTACCTTACTTTGTTCGACGAAGCCGATAACTTGCGGTTTAGCGCGGTGGTATCCCACATCTCGCGAAAAACGAGCGAGATGTGGGGCACCCATCATCGTTGGTAAGGACAGATCCTAAACCCCTGGCACTGGAGGACATCCGGGAAACTCCGCCAAATAAGCATTCCCGATATACCCCAGATACTGGATGCCAATCTTGCTGGTGAAAAACCCGTCCGCAGTCAAATTACGTAGAAACGAAAAGAACGCCACACCCTGGCTCACGCTTGCATCCTCGACTGCATTCTTGCGATACGCAATGCAATCCAGCATCTCGGTCTTCTGCTGCGCCGTGCAATCCAGGTAAACCTTGCCGTACTTGTCCGTGCATGTGGAATCGAGCCACATAAGGCCGCCGCCGAGAGTCAACTGGTAGTGGGGATTCTCACTGGTGAGCAGGTCGATAAACTCCGGGGCACCAGCCTCGATAGCTCCCCCTGAATCCGCGTCTGCCGGAAAAATTGCTTCGCATAATGCCTGCAGCGTCTTGTACTGCTGCGGCGGGAAATACTTTGGCGTGTACACACCCGCTTTGCTGGTGGCCTTTTCGGTGCTGATCATGTGGTGCGCGTACTCCGCAGCCTGCAGCGGGATCACCCGCAGCACCGAGGTCGCTGCCGCACCTATACTCAGAGACTTCAAAACATTACGCCGGGATACAGACATGCTATATCTCCCCTTTTTTAGCCTGATCAAGTATGTATTCCGAAGTTCTCCACGATAACGCGGTGATGGTGAGCGTCGGGTTTTTATCCGGACCAGTCACAAAACACGCCCCGTCGCCGACGAACAAGTTCTTCACATCGTGCGCCTGGCAATTCTTATTCAGGACTGAGGTCTTTGGATCGTCGCCCATCCGCACCGTCCCCAGTTCATGAATAATCTCTCCCCCCTCGGAGATGCCGTAGGGCCGTCCTGCCGGCTCGTTCCCTGCGTTCTTCGGGGCCGCATCTGCACGCCTGGCGTTGTCGACTACCGTTCCTCCCGCCGCTTCGACGATGGAGCGAAACGTCTCCTGCATATCCTTTGCCATCTTCAATTCGTGGTCGCTCCACGCAAAGTGGAACCGGAGCACCGGGATTCCCCACTTGTCGACCACAACAGGATCGATCTCGCAGTAGGTATCGGGGTTGGGGATCATCTCACCCCTTCCCGAAAATCCGATGAAGTTGCCGTATTTGCTGCGAACGCTCTGCTTAAGCGATGCTCCGTAACCCTCATGTTCATTGCATAGCCCGTCGAATCCGCCCACGCCGGGCATATGGCGTCCCCCGCCGAATTCAATGTGATAGCCGCGCGGGAAATCGTTCTTGCGGTCGCCCCTCCACCACGGCATGTACATGTGCATGCCACCGACCCCGTCGTGATTGTGCGGAGCCACTGCCTCTAATTGCGGGAAATATCCGGTCACGTTGCTGCCCACCGAATCCGTCAGATAACGCCCGACCACGCCGGAGGAATTCGCCAGTCCATTGGGAAAGAGCGTGGAGCGTGAATTCAGCAGCAGCCGCGCGGTTTCGCAGGAGCTCGCCGCCAGCACAAAAGCCTTGGCGTGCACGCGCATTTCCGTGCGCGTCGCCTTATCGATGTAGGAAACAGCCTGCGCCTTTCCATCCTTACCGACGATGACCTCCCGGGCCATGGCATTGGGAATGAGCGTGAAACGCCCGGTAGCCTGCGCCGGCGGGATCATTACCTGGCTGGAACTGAAGTTCGATGCGCTGATGCATCCTCGTCCACATTGCGCGCAGTAGTGGCACGGCGCGCGGCCATTGACCGATTTAGTAATGATGGCCATGCGCGAGGGAATGCAGGTGATATTCAGCTGATCGCAGGCTTTCTTAACCAGGGTTTCCGTACAGCGCGGCTTTGGCGGAGGAAGAAACACCCCGTCAGGAGCATCGGCAAGATTTTCTTTCGATCCAAAAACGCCAATAAACGCTTCAACCTTGTCGTAATAGGGCGAGAGCTCCTCATAAGAGATCGGCCAGTCATCTCCCAGGCCATCCCTGGAGCGAGCCTTCATATCCGCCGCCGAAATACGCAGTGAGATGCGTCCGTAATGATTCGTGCGGCCGCCTTCGATCCGCGAGCGAAACCAGCGAAAGCTCGAGCCCGGAGCCGTGGTGTAGGGCTCGCCTTCAATCTCCCAAAACCCATTCGGAGCCAGGAATTCACCGTTCAGTTGGTGCCGCGCCCGCCCTCCAATGTCCGCTCCACGATGGGGTAGCTGATACGGCCATACGTGCTCTTTGTAATCTGTACGCGGATTCAGCAGCGGCCCCGCCTCCAGCATGACCACATTCAAGCCACCTTCGGTCAGCACCTTGGCGGCTGTCCCGCCCCCTGCACCAGAGCCTATGATGCACACGTCGTATAACTGGGGCGAGCGGATTACCTGGGCCATTGCAAATCTCCGATAGTTCTAGAATACACAGATCAACACTCTGCCACTTTTTTCTTCAGAAACTTCACCCCTTCAAAAGCGATCGATTCCGGAGTGCGTTCGATGTCTCGCCAGATGGCCGCGGCCGCGCTCAGATCCTTGAGCGCAAACCCAAAGCTTTCAATGGTTAGCCAGCCATCATAATCCAGGGAACGGAGTGCCTGGAATACCTCCTCCCACTCCACGTGTCCCGATCCCGGAATGCCCCGGTCGTTTTCGCAGGTATGAACATGCTTAAGCTGCTTTCCGACTGTCCGGTAACCGGCAGCAATGTTCTTCTCTTCGATGTTGGCGTGGAAAGTGTCAAACAGAATACCGATATTCGGATGGCCAATTTGCTCGGAGAGCCGGGCGGCGTCGGAAGCTGTGTTTAGAAAATAGGTTTCAAACCGGTTGAGCGGTTCTATCGCAAACGTCACTCCATGGGCGGCGAGCGTGTCGCCAATGGATTGAAATCCCTCGACCGCCCAGTTCCACTCATCACTGGTGCGGCGCCGGCCCGGCAAGTAGCCCACAGGGCTGTAGAGAGGCCCGGCGACAATCCCCACGCCTGCGTCCGCTGCGGTTTTGGCTACGTCTTCCAGGTGCCGGCGGGTTCGCCGACGGATATCGGGACTCTCGCTGATCAGGCTGAGGCCATCCACCAGGACCGTGCAGGCATTGCATTCCAGGCCATGGGCCTCGACGGCCTTGCGAATGCTGGCCGCTGGAAACCCCTCCGGCCGTAACAAGGGCACCTCAACTCCATCAAATCCCGCCTCTTTGATCGGTGGCAGCAAGTCGAAGTGAGACGCGTCGAAGGTTGCCGACCAGATGAATGTGTTGACACCAAATTTCATTTTTCGCCTCGGTATCGTTCGCTGACTATTATGCAACTTGAGGAGCAATTCATGAACCGGCGTGAATTTATCGAAGCCTCCGCTGCTTCACTGGCGGCCGCGGCGGCGGGAAAACACGCGGCGCAAGAGAAATTTGTCTATGCCGCGGCCGAGCCAACGGACATTCCCTGGCAGCGGAAACTGCGTCGCATCGCTCAGGTGAATATGACGGAGCATGACCCCGCAGTCTTGAATGTCGAGGAGTGGGCCGATTACATGGCGCACTTGCGGGTAGGCGCAACCTTCATAAGCGTAACCGGCATCATTGCCTTCTATCAGACCAAGGTTCCCTTCCATCACAAAAGCAAATTCCTCGGTAACCGCGACTTCTTTGGCGAATTGAACGCTGCCGCAAAAAAGCGCGGCATACGCACCATCGCCCGCATGAGTCCCGACCTGAACTGGGCGGATGCTCTTGAGGCCCACCCGGAATGGTTCCAACGCGACCAGCAAGGCAATCCACGAACCACCGCAGATACTCCGGACCTGTACCAGACCTGCATGTTTTCGAGCTACATGACGGATTACATGCCGGCCATCATCCGCGAGATCAATTCGCTCTACGATGTCGATGCCCACTATATGAATGGCTGGCCTCCGCTCGGCAGCCTCCCTGTGTGCTACTGCGCACAATGCACCCAGCTTCCTCCTTCCGGAACGCCCGCCTATTGGGACAAATTCAATGATCGAGTCCTCTTTCTGTGGAAGCTTTACGACGGCCTGGCAAAAGAGAAGAAATCCAGTAGCTTCTACTTCGCCAACCTCGGCGGAGGTGTTCACGGTGGTCCGAACCTATCGTCGCTGGGAGAAATATGCGAGTGGTTCCAGGCCGACAACCAGGGCCGCGGCGGCCAGGACGAACCGGTCTGGGGTTGTACCTTGCAGGGCCGTGTGTGCAACGCTGTGCTGGATGGCAAGATGGCCGCCAACGTCGTCGGCTTGTGGTCGACCGGACCGATTCGGTGGCGGGAGAGCACCAAGTCTCCCGCGGAGGCCCGGATATGGCTCGATGAAACCTCCGCCAGCGGCATGACGCCCTACGTGCACTCCATCGGCGGCGAACATGGACTGGGCGAAGATCTGCGCTTCAAAAAAATCGGCTACGACTATTTCGGTTGGACCGCGAAGCACGACCCTCATTTCGTCAACAAGCATTCGATCGCCAACATCGGCGTCGTGATCGGCCAGCGAACGCAGTTGTTCTATCAACCCCCGCACGGCGTTCTGATGTCCCAGTACGTGAACGGCATGTACTACGCGCTGCTCGAAGGCCGCTTCCTGTTCGACTTCGTACATGAAGACAGGTTGCAACCCGAGCGGCTGAAGAAATATTCCGCCTTGATTCTTCCCAACACCGCCTTGTTGAGCGACGAGCAATGCCGGCAATTACGGGACTATGTGCAGCAGGGCGGCTCGCTGTTGGCTACCTTCGAAACCAGCATGTACACGGACCGGCATGTGCGGCGAGCCGACTTCGGCTTGGCCGAGGTCTTCGGTATCCACGCTGCGGGACCAGTGATCGGGAGGCGCGGAAACAGCAATCCCTTCTATGCGCGGATCGAACGGCAGCATCCGTGTTTGCAGGGCTTTGCCGATACGAGCATCCTGCCCGGCGCGGAGTACCGCCTCCCCTTGACACGCGTCGAGAGCCCCGTGCTCACCGTAGTACCTGGCTTTCCCGCCTATCCCCCGGAGCTCTCCTATCCGCCCCAACCCCATACCGACGAGCCGGCGTTGGTGGTAAAGGAGACGGAAAAGGGCAGGCTGGTCTACTTCCCGGGAGATATCGAGCGCACCATGTGGCTTTCTGGTAACACAGACCTGAGCCGGCTGCTGCAGAACTCGATCCGCTGGGTCGCTGGGCCGGGTACTCCGGTGACCGTCCAAGGCCGAGGCTTGATCGAGGTTTTCGCCTGGGAGACCGAAGCCGGCTTCGCGGTGCATGTGCTGAACTACACCAACCCCAATGTTCACCGCGGTTGGTTGCGGGAGTTCTACCCCATCGGTGAGCAGAAGGTGTCGATGCGGCTGCCCGAGGGAACGCGCGTCAAGCGGGTGGAGCTACTGCGCGCGGCCCGGGACATTCCTTTTAAAGCCGCCGGCGGCATAGTCGAGTTCACCATCCCTTCCATCGACGACTACGAAGTAGCGGCGCTCTACGGATAACCCGCCATGATAGCCCGTAGATAAGGCCAGCAAAATCGTCTGGCTTTAGGGTTGCGTGAGAACCTCACTTCCAAACTCAGTCCCGCGGGGACGATACAACCGGTAGCCGGGCACGGGAGTACCGGGTAGGCTGAGAGCACCGGTCGAACACAGCCGTGCCGCCCTAAAACGGAATCTTGAGCACATCTTCGATGTACTTGGCTGTGATCCTGGCGCTCTCCTGCGGTGGCCGCCAGGGGGACGTGTCTAGCTCAACGTTCAAGAAACCTCTCCATTGAATGCTGTCCAGGTACGCCTTCAAACCAGGAAAATCAACTCCTCCGGTTCCCATGGGGAAAAAGTAAGGATTTTTCATTTGGTCCACCTCAAGACCGGGCACGTTCTTGGTCCCTCCGCGATCTTCCGGCTTTGTGTCCTTAAGGTGATACTCGAGCACCCGCTTTCCGTAGCGTTTACCCATTGCCACCGGATCCATTCCGGCCATGGTGAAGTGTCCCGTATCGAGAACCAGGCCAACATACTTCGGGTCCGTGTTGTCCATAATGAACTCGAGCTCATGCCGTGCCTGGAGCTGGCTGCCCAGGTGAGGATGAACGCCAAGCTGCATACCCAGCTCTTCATGCATGCGTTTGCCCAGTGCATCGATCGTGGCCGCCATGACCTTAAGGTCGGCATCTGTCGTGCCCCCGGGCCGCCTGCGGCCGGTATTCGTCTTTTGCACCTGGCAACCGAACTGCCGGCTGAAGCGAGCCATCGCGAAATGGTTCTCGATCACTGCCTGCCGCGAATCCAGATCCTCAAAACGCGTGTTGCCTTTGGCCGACCCGCCCGTGATGCTCACGAAGTTGACGCCGATCTCAAAGATGCGCCGCATCAAACCTTCCGCGTCGTCGGGGTAGTACAGGGTGTCGGGCCGGCAAAACGAAGCGCCGAAGATTTCCATATAGCGAAATCCCACCTCCCGGCCTTCCCGCATGCCTTTGAAGGGGTCTCCCTCCCACCCGCCCCGCGTATTGGTGGTGTATCCAATGCGATATTGCTGTTGCGGCGTGTACAGCGGCTCAGGCCGCAAAGGCTGCTCGGCACAGCCCGGCGAAGCTTGCGCGGCAGCCTCCGGGTGGAAAGCCGTGACAGCTGCGCCCGTAGCCAGCAGCGCTCCGGAATTGGTCAGAAATTGTCTGCGATCCATGGCTGGTTCCTCAATGGTTTACCACGTCCTCAAGCCGATAGATGATAAGTCAGGCCGGCCCCAATTGAACAAATCTCGTCCAATTTGTGTCACAAGCAGCATAAACTAGCAGAGTAGGGGCCGTTTTCTTGAGGATGTCGGCATATCCCGGCCCTTGGAGCCACCGTGGTACTATCTACGATAGATCATCGTACGTTCTCGTCTACGGCTTGTCAGGGGGAAAATGAAAATCAGTCCTGAAAAGTGTGTGGCCTGCGGAAACTGCACCTACGTTTGCCCCATGGGCGCCATCTACATCGATCCCGTCCTGAAGCGCGCGACCATTAATCGGGATGAATGTGTAGAGTGCTATGCCTGTTTCAACGGGCTAAGCCAGGAACACCTGAACCCCACCCTGGTGCGCACCGTACGCCGCGTATTCGCAGCCCTGCGCATTCGCTTTGAACCGGAACCCGATGTTTGCCCCACCGCCGCTTTCGAACCCGACCAGCTCATCTGGCCGCGCGTCGTGCGCCGCGCCTTCTCTGACCCCAGCGTGCCCCATGAATCCACCGGCGTTGAGGGCCGCGGCACCGAAGAGGTAAAAACCAACGACGTGACCGGCAGAGTCAAGGTAGGCGAGGTCGGTTTCACGATCGAATTTGGCCGGCCCGGCGTCGGCGTTCGCTTCCACGAAATTCAGCAAATGTGCTGGGTCCTGGCAAAAGCCAATGTCAGCTTCGAAAAGAAGAATCCGATTACCTCGTTGATGTCCGACGTAAGCACGGGCACCCTGCGCGAGGACATTCTGAACGAGAAAGTCATGTCTGCGATTGTAGAAATCAAAGTCCCGGTCGAGCGTACGGAAGAGATCATTCACATTGTCTGGGACGTGGAGAAACGGCTCGACACCGTCGTCGCGATCGGCGTAGCTACACGCTGCGGGGAACACGGCGAAGAAACGATCGTGGCCCCCGTCCTGGAGCGGCTGGGATACAAACTCGAACGGGCGAAGACGAATATCGGTTTGGGCCGGGTGGTTCAACCTGCAGCCAAACCTACCAGGGAGACTGCAACCGTATGACCAATACACTCCATCGGTTCGGCGATGCCGAGAGCTTCCACGACGACTACATCGTTTTTGCGATTCCCAGCAAGAGCAACAAGGATCCGAATGCGCTGCCCAAGCTCCACCGGTTCCTGGAGATTGCCTTGGAGTATGAGCCGGTCAACCTCGGAGAAACCAGGCACGGAGGCGCTCTCCGGCCCTCAAAGGACTTAGGGCCGATGGCCCACTGGAATCGGGATATGAAGCCCGACTTCCAGGGCGTAATCAAGGGGCTTACCGTTGCCACTACGTGCGCCGCAGTCTTCGACAATGCTCACGCTGCGGAGCAGTTCGTCAAGCGGATCAAAGAAGAGAATCTGGGAATGAGCGTCAACATTTCGACGTCGATAGAAGGCGCTGAGCGTTGCTGTAACTACGCCTGTCTTGACCGGCACAGCGTGGGCTACTCCCTGGGCTTCGAAGGAAAAACGGAAAAGATTCCGAATTCCCAGGTGACGACCCTCTCGACCATGTGCGGGCATGGAATGATCAGCCATTCGCTGGCTAAGAAGATGATCGACTTCGTAAAGGAAAATCGCCGGAGCCCGGAGCAGGCGGCCACTTACCTGTCGCGTTTCTGCTCCTGTGGTATCTTCAATCCGGCGCGTGCCAAGAGGATTCTTGAAGATGCACGGACGAATTCGAAGTAGCGTCCTAACCTGCCTGGTGCTGTTGTTTGCAACTTCCCTGGTTGCAGAAGTCAAGGTCTTAAAAAACTTTACCCTGATCGACGGCACCGGCCACCCTCCCTTGGTCCACGCGGCCATGATTCTCGAAGACGGGCGCATCCAATGGGTGGGGCCGGAGGCACAGCTGAAGGCCCCCCCTTCGGCGCGGGTCACCGACCTGCAGGGCAAGTACGTGATGCCCGGGATCATCAATCTGCATGTCCACCTCGGCGCTACCATCGGCCTGGATCAAAACGAAAAGTTCTTCACCCCTGAAAATGTAGAGAAGGACCTGAAAACCTACGCTTCTTACGGCGTCACGACCGTGCTGAGCCTGGGCACCGATAAAGACTCCATTTTCAAGATTCGTGACGCACAGCGTGCCGGCCGCCCCGCCGAAACGCGCATTTACACCGCAGGACAAGGTTTTGTCTTCAAGGGTGGCTACGGCGGCCTGGAAGGAGTGAACCACGGCGTCGCCACCGTGGCTGAGGTTGAGCCCGCGGTCGCTGCGCAGGCGGCGAAACACGTCGACTTTATCAAGCTATGGATGGACGATCATCTGGGCACCAAGAAGAAGATGCCATATGACATTGCCCAGGCCATCATCGAGAGCGCGCATCGGCACCATCTGCGCGTGGTCGCTCATATCTTTTATCTGCAGGATGCCAAACAACTGGTCGACTACGGAGTCGACGGTCTGGCCCACAGCGTACGTGATAAGCCCATCGACCAGGCGTTCATTGCCGATATGAAGCGCCATGGCACCTGGCAGATGGCCGCGACGCTCTCTCGTGAAGGGTCTATGTTTGTGTATGGGCAAACGCCTCCGTTTGCCAACGATCCATTCTTTACTCGGAGTGTCTCGCCCGCCGTCGTTGCCAAATTGAACAGCCCCGCCTATCAGCAGACCATGCGATCGGATCCCGATTTCAGCATGTACCCGGGATTCCTGCACAATGCGGAACACAACCTCAAGACCTTGGCGGACGCGGGCGTGCCTTATGGATTTGGCACCGACAGCGGCCCCCCGGGCCGGTTTCCCGGCTATTTCTCCCATTGGGAAATGGAGCTGATGAATGAAGCCGGCTTGAGTCCCATGCAGATAATTACGGCCGCCACTGGAAGCGCCGCTCGCTTCCTGGGCGCTAAGGACCTGGGCACCCTTGAAGTAGGCAAGTGGGCCGATCTGATCGTCCTCCAGAAGAACCCGCTCGACGATATCAAGAATTCCCGCACCATCAATGCGGTGTATATCGCCGGGAATCGAGTTGCAGGCCCAGCCCCGCGCTAGCTCACAAAAAGGAACAGCAGGTCCCTCCACTGCGCTACGCTCCGGTCGGGATGACACTTCTGTTTAAGGTCGTAAGCTTGGGGTGACACATTTGTCTGGAACGACTCGTTGGCTGCCACACAAATGTGTCATCCCGACCGGAGCGCAGCACAGTGGAGGGACCTGCTGTTTCACTTCCATCAACTGGTCAACAGCCGCTGACTGGCATTAATCCGCAAATAAAGCACGGCAGCCACGACGGATAGCCCGGCCATCACCAGGAACGGCGCGTTCCATCCGCGAAGCATAACCAGATACGCTGACAGAGCAGAAGAAATCGCGCCCCCCAAATTTCCCCAGGTGTTCATGACCGCCGAAACGGCTCCTGCGGAATCAGCGCCGATATCGAGCGTAATCGCCCATGAAACCCCAACCGTCGACTCCAGACCAAACATCGCCACGCAGGAGAGCCACACCGAAGTGAGAGAGTTGGTCGTGAGGCAGGCAGGCACGATACACAGAGCCGAAAGCAGAAATCCGCCGGCACCCACCGCGCGGCGAGCTGTCTTCAAATCGCCAGACCACTTTGCCAACAGGTCGGAAAACCATCCTCCGAAGACATCTCCGACCGTCCCAGCCAACAGTGGGAGACTGGCGTAGAAACCCATCTGCTTAAGATTGAATCCACGATGGTCGTTCAAATACTTGGGAAACCAGACTAGGTACACCGACAAGTTGTACGCGTAACAGAAATACATGGCCGAAAGAATCCACATCTGCGGACTCGATACGATGCGTTTCCAGGGGACATTCTGCAAGCTCGTAGCACCGCGCGCGAGTTCCAGAGAAGAACGTATCAGCTCGCGTTCCCCAGCGTTGACTGACGCGTGCTCATCCGGAGTATTGCGGTAGTACCAAAACCACACGGCAGCCCAAATCAATCCCAGCGCGCCGCAACATAGAAACGCCGCCCGCCAACCGTAGCGAACGATGATCAGGACTACCAACGCCGGCGTAACCGCGCCTCCCAGCCGGGAACCGGCATGCGTGGCGCCCTGGGCGAAACCGCGCTCCGTGGGCAACATCCACCGCGAAAGCGACCTGGTAGCAATCGGAAAGGCTCCAGCCTCGCCCATGCCAAACAGGAAGCGGATTAACGCCATGGATCCGGCACTCCAGGCAAAAACCGTGGCGCAGGTAAACAGCGACCACCAGCTCACAATCAGCGTCATCGCCCGCCGGGGGCCGATACGGTCACCCAGCCAACCACCTGGTATCTGGAACAGAGCGTAGGCC
>DASRRN010000547.1:0-6344 GCA_035695685.1 Acidobacteriaceae bacterium
AGCGTGCGCGACATCATCGTCAGCTATAGCATCAACATCCTGGTGACGGTGCTGACCGCGCTGGTTTGTTTTCGCTTCCTGCGGCAGTTGCAGTTCGGAGTCACGCAGTCGGTAGTGGGGGTACTGGCTCTGCTTGTCGCCACCACGCATCTCCATTACACCCAGAACATGATGGAGAACAATTACATCTTCCTGTTGTCGATGACAGGCTTCTCCTACCAGTACGAATGGTTGCGCACCGGCAACCGGCGAGCACTTGTGATTGGCTCGGCTGCGTTCGGCCTCAACCTGCTAACCAGGCTCCCCACGGGCCTGGATCTACTGTCTGGAGCGCTCTTCCTGTTGTTGATCCTATGGTTCGAAGGCACCCGGGGCCGTGACCTTTGGGAGCAATGCAAAACCTACGTCGCGACCGCTCTGCCGGTCTACCTGTTTTTCGGACTGCTCGATCGCCTCTATCAAATCTACCGCTTTGGGCTTAGATCAGTCTTTGTTACCTACATCACCATCATCGGCCGCGAAACCAGGATGCGCGATCCTTCGCTGCCCCCCAACTTTCCCTTCACGACTCCCTGGCATGTGGGGTTCTTCGGGGCGCTCTTTACGCCCGAGAAGTCTATCTTTCTCTTCGATCCTTTGATCGTCCTCATGATCCTTCTGTGCATTGTCGCCTGGAAGCGGTTCAGTCCTTCTGTGAAGGCGTACGCCGTCATGAGCTGCCCGCTGCTCCTGGCGTACATGAGCTTCTACGCTCGCTACTTCGTTTGGAGTGGAGACTTCGCTTGGGGCGACCGCTACGTCTCGACCGCCGTCGAGTTGGCCTCGTTGCTTGCCGTCCCTCTGCTACTGCGCCATCGAGAGCAATTGGCAAAGCCGGTTTGGATCCTGGGCCTGGCGCTGCTGGCCATCGGTACATTCATTCAATTGGTGTCGTTGGCCTTCTGGTTGCCGCTCGAGATCTACCAGATGGAGACCCTGGGTCATCCGACATTTGTGATTGCCTTGCGCGTCAAAAACATTGTCGCCTTTGCGTTGGGAAAGATGGACGCCTGGGGCCTGAACAATCACGCCATGACAGAGGATCCATGGGACTACGCCCACATCACCGAGTGGAACTTTCTTCCCTTTGTTCTGCGGCGAGTCGGGGTTGCGCCCATGTGGGTAGTGCATATTGCGTTCGTGGTGTGGAGCGCCGGAATTGCTGCGTTGGCGGCGACCCTGTGGCAGATTCGCAGAGTGTTGAGCCGCCCCGGTCAGGGCACTTCACTGGCGTCCTGAAGCAGTTCCCAGCGTTGTAAGGCAATGGGAACGTTGCCGTTGTTCCAGACAAAGTTGTTGAACTGCAGCATGGAAAAATCTTTGCCTCGAGCGCGGCGGGCGTCGGAGAGGAGCTGCGTGATCTGCAGCTTTCCGATCTGGTAGGAGAGACCTTGTCCAGGCGTGCTGGCGAAGAAGGCTGCCTCGCCGAGCGCGGTTGTCCGATCCATGGGGACCGTCCGAGCGAGGTAATCAGCGCCCTGCTGCAGCGTGAACTCGCCCAGCGCCAGCTTCACGTCTACCTCCACCCGCAATGCGCGTAGCCGCATGAAGCTGTAGATGGTCTCGCGGGTATGCGGATTGTCGTCGAAAAACCCAGCCTGCAACATCATCTCTTCGGCGTAGAAGCCGAGGCCTTCATTGGCGCCGGAGTCGTAGTAATGGCGACGGATCGGATCGGCGTTGTGCCAGCCGAGACAGAGCTGGAAATAGTGCCCTGGCACACCCTCGTGGACCAGAATGGGCCGCGGATCGTGCGCCTGAGAAAGCTTAAAGAAGCCCAGGTCTGGCCCCGGCACGTGAATATAGCTGGTCCCGTCCTGATCGAGGCGCGAAGGTCCGGTGAGGTCGTCGTTTTCTCCCATGTCCTCGAAGGGCTCCAGGTAAGCCGGCAGCAGCAGGTTGCGGTAGTGCTTCATCCACTCAGGTACGCTAAGAATTTTTTGCTCGACGAGGAAGGCGCGAACTTTCTCTTCATCGATCTTTTCGGCTTGTATCTGCGCTGCCGCACTGGGAAAAAACGGCGCGGGTGGGGCGCCGGCAAGACGAGCCTGCTGGTAGGTTTCGAATGCGACGGCTCTGCTCCACTCCTGTTGGCTCATCGCCAGCAACTGTTCGGGTGTGTAGGGAAGCAGTGCAACCTTGGTCAAGAAAAATATGTAGTTGTCGCGGCCAATGGCAGTGTCTTTGCGCGCGGCGGGCAATTGGGCCGTGAGCCACGCACGGTATTGCGTGAGAGCTATGATTGCGGCGGGCGTGACCTGTTGTAGCGCCTGGTTGTTGGCTGCCGTGAGTTGCGGTGCGAGTGCCTTCTCGGTGCGTTGTAAGCGCTCGGCGACCCGGTCCAGGCTGTCGATGGCCAGTTGAACAAACGGCTGCCGCAGATCGGTCAGATTCTCCTGCGCAGCCTGAAGCGTAGCCGGGATCTGCTTTACGCGGGCAATGATCTCCGCCTGCCGCGCTTCAGAGAACGGTGGCGGTGGCAATAGAAGCAGGAACACCGAACCGAGCGTCTGATCGACATAGAATTCCGGATTGCGTTTCCAGCTCTGTTCGATGGATAACTCCCAGCGCACCCGGGCGACCGCGGAGCCAAGCAGGCGGTAATCCACCTGGTCGTGGATGGAGGTTTGGGCCGAGGGAGCCAGAGCCTTCCATCGCTGTTCAAAAGCCTCGAGCTGCTGCATCCGCTGATCGATCGTTTGCTTCGACCAATCGACGACCAGGCCGGCAGGCCGTTCGATACGAGGAATATCGTCGTCACTGAAAGGCTGCTCCACCGCTCTCCACTGCCAAAAGCTATCGCTGAGCTCGGCCACGCTATCGGCACGCGCAAAGAAGCTACAGGCGAACAGCAAAGACAAAACGGCCAGCGAGCGCAGGAACGTCAAGGGCATTTCCTCTATGGTGAGAGACAGTGTATCCGACAAGCCCAATCTCGAAGCGACTTCCCTCACCTCCGGGCCTAGGAGAATCGGGCGGGAATCGGGCGGGTGCCCCATGTTCGCCAAAGCGTACATGGGCCGAAAACGATGGGCGCAGCCCTTCCAATGCTCTTGAGCAAAGAAGCAACCAAACCCGATCTTAAAAAAAACCACACTTCGCCGTGCCAGCCTCCTGGTTTGACAGGATGCCCACCGTCCCTTAGCGTTTGGTAGACATGGAGACACTCAAGGGTCGAACTGCGCTGGTGACCGGCGCTTCACGCGGGCTGGGCGCGGCAATTGCGCTGGAATTGGCCGCAAGGGGTGCGCAGGTCGCGGTCAACTACTTTGCCAAGCGCGATCGCGCCGAGCAGTTGTGCGAACAGATCAAAAAACAGGGCGGGGAAGCGACTGCCTACTACGCCGATGTGCGCCAGGAAGCCGATATCATCAAAATAGTCCATGCAATCAGCGAGACCTATCACCACATCGATATCGCGGTAATGAACGCCACCGGTCCGCAACCCCTCCTGACCATCGAAGAGCAGACCTGGGAGCGCTACCTGGACCAACTGGATTTTTTTGTAAAGTCGCCCCTGCTGATCCTGCGTCAACTGGTCGCCGGCATGAAGAGTCGGGGTTTCGGCAGGATTATTCAGATCGGAAGTGAAGTCTTCGAGCTGGGCAACCCCATGTTCGCCAACTATGTCGCGGCCAAGGGAGCGCAGTTAGGGCAAACACGATCCTGGGCCCGCGAACTTGCTCCCGCCGGCATCACCGTAAATCTGGTTGCGCCAGGCTGGATTCCGACCGAACGCCACCTGCATTCCACCCAGGCCGAGATCGACGCCTACACTGAAAAAGTCCCCATGAAGCACATGGGTACTGCGGAAGATGTGGCCAATACCGTAGCCTTTCTGGCCAGCGACGCCGGAAGATTCATTACCGGACAGAAGATCTCCGTAAACGGCGGCAACACTCTCGAATAACGTCAGCTCATCGTGCGCAGTGTCGTACTGACCCTCAATGGGGCCTCGGTTGCCGCCTGAACGTCGGCAACTGAAACCCCAGGTGCGATCTCTTCCAGGACCAGCCCATCAGGGGTAACGTTGATCCAGGCCAGGTCAGTTGCGATCGAGTCGACCACCCCAACCCCGGTCAGAGGCAATCTGCAGGCGTTGAGGATTTTAGGGCGGCCATCTCGCGTCGTGTGCTCCATGGCCACGATCACGCGCTGCGCACTCGCCACCAGGTCCATGGCGCCCCCCATCCCCTTAACCATCTTGCCGGGGATGATCCAATTCGCCAGGCTCCCTTTGGCGTCAACCTCCATTGCGCCCAGGATGCTGAGGTTCACGTGTCCTCCGCGGATCATGGCAAAGGCATCGGCGCTTGAAAAGAACGACGTCCCAGGCAGGACCGAAACCGTTTCCTTGCCTGCATTGATCAGGTCGGGGTCTGCTTCATCTTCCAGAGGATAGGGCCCAATCCCCAGCATCCCGTTCTCTGATTGCAGCACTACTTCAACTCCAGGGGGAACATGGTTGGCGACCAGCGTGGGCATACCGATGCCGAGGTTGACGTAAAAGCCATCGCGCAGCTCTTGCGCGACCCGTTTGACGATGCGGTTCCGCTTCTCAATCTCCTGCATTCGGTTTCCTCACTGTCAGGCGCTCGATCCGCTTCTCGCAAGCGGTGCACTGGAAGATGCGTTTGACATAGATGCCCGGGGTCACAATCGCATCCGGATCCAGTTCACCGGGTTCTACCAGTTCTTCCACTTCGGCAATGGTGATGCGCGCGGCGGTGGCCATCATGGGGTTGAAGTTGCGCGCCGTGCGGCGATAGATCAGGTTGCCCTGGCGATCGCCCTTCCACGCCTTCACCAGCGCGAAGTCAGCCTTGAGCCCCGTCTCCAGCAGGTACTTGCGTCCGTCGAAGGTCCGCTCCTCCTTGCCCTCAGCGACCAGGGTGCCGACCCCGGTGGGCGTGTAGAAGGCAGGAATGCCCGCTCCGCCGGCGCGAATGCGCTCTGCCAGAGTGCCCTGTGGAATCAAGGACACCTTGAGCGTGCCGGCAATCGCCAGCTTCTCCAAAAGCGCGTTCTCCCCCACGTAGCTGCCGGTATGAGATGCGATCATGCCCGCCTCCAGCAACAGACCGAGGCCGAAGCCATCCACGCCCATGTTGTTGGAAATCGTATGCAGGCCCGTGACCCGGCGGCGCACCAGCGCGGCGATTGTGTTCTCGGGAATGCCGCACAACCCGAACCCTCCCAGCATCACGGTTGCGCCCGGCGGGATATCGGCGACCGCGGCGTCGGCGGTGGAAAAGACTTTATTCATCGCAAAGCGAGTCTACCCACTCTGCCACTCCAAAGCCAAGCGACGCCGAGACCATTTAGCATCTAGTGGGAGAAGGGAATCACGTGGCCACTGAAAGCTTTCACTCCGCCGTTAAGCAGGAGCATCCGTTGCAGGTGATCGGCGCTATCAACGCTTTTACCGCGCGCATGGCGGAGGCGACAGGCTTTCGCGCCCTCTATTTATCCGGCGGGGGAGTGGCCGCCAACTCGCTCGGCATGCCTGACCTCGGTATCAGCACCATGGAAGATGTGCTGGTCGACGTGCGCCGCATCACTGAAGTAACCACCCTGCCTCTGCTGGTCGATATCGACACCGGCTGGGGAAGCGCCTTCAACATCGCCCGCACCATCCGCTCCATGCAACGAGCCGGGGCTGCCGCCGTGCATATAGAAGACCAGGTGGGCGCGAAGCGCTGCGGCCACCGGCCTGGTAAGGAGTTGGTTCCGGCGGCCGAAATGGTCGACCGCATCAAGGCCGCGGTCGATGCCCGGACCGACCCTGAATTCGTAATCATGGCCCGGACGGACGCGCTGGCCGGCGAGGGGTTGGCTTCGGCGCTCGAGCGCAGTGCCGCCTATGTGGCCGCCGGCGCGGATATGATCTTTGCCGAGGCCGTCACCGACCTGGCTATGTACACCCAATTCAAAAAGGCGGCCGGCGTGCCGATCCTGGCCAACATTACCGAGTTTGGAAAAACACCGCTCTACACCGCCCAGGAGTTAGCCGCCGTCGGGGTCGACATCGTCTTATATTGTTGCGCCGCCTACCGCGCCATGAATGCTGCGGCCCTGAAGGTGTACCATGCCATCCGGAGCGAAGGCACCCAGAGCAGCGTGCTCGGCCTTATGCAGACTCGCGCCGAGCTTTACGAATTCCTCGGCTACCAGGCCTATGAGCAAAAGCTCGACCAGCTCTTCGCGGCCGCCAAACGCACTTAATCGGGAGAGATGATGGCCACCACCACTGACCAGCCTGTAGCTTTCAAACCAAAGAAATCCGTTGCCCTTTCCGGCACGCC
>DASRRN010000548.1:0-4738 GCA_035695685.1 Acidobacteriaceae bacterium
GCGGGCTGCTCCGAAGCCCGGTTGGGAGCTTTGGCGGAATTGCACCCCACCGAAAGGATCGAGAGGCCAACGGCAAAGAGAACATATCTTATCGTGCGCATATTTATTTTTCCTTGAAGGTGAAGTTGGCCTCAGCTTTACCATGGGGATCAATGGTTAACTGGCGTTCTTGCGTCCCGAGCGTTTCCGTCCAGACTGCGATGGTATATGTGCCCGGCGGTAGATTCTTAATTGCAAACGTTCCGTCGTCACTGGAAACCGCGAAATAAGGGTGATCCAGGACTCCGATGAAGGCGTGCATCCAACTATGAATGTTACATTTCACCGGGATCATGATTTCGGGCTTTAAGAATCTACGCGCGAGGGGAGGATCGTCGGCTCCCTGGCTATGATTCCATTCGCGGTTGACTTGTGCCATCGGGTGGATATTGTGGGTCACCGGATCTGAGTTGACGACCTTCAATACCTGCCCCACCTGAATGCCTAACACCCGGGGATGAAACCAGCAACCTTTCTGATCGATGGTGACCGGGTTCGCAGGAACTTCAAAACTCTTTCCTTCCAAACCGCTCTTTATATACACGAATGCATTTGCCATCGCACCTTTCCGGTTTACGACCAACGATTCGTCGTGAGCCTTTCCGTGGTGCGCCTCAACGCAGGCAGGTTCCTCACTCATGTCAATCACTTTGGGAGCCGGCCTTTTGCCTTTGAAAAGGATCTGCCCGGTCACCGTGCCGGCCGTCTCCGGATCCACCTTGAAATACACGGGCTCGGGTTTGGCGACGCCCGGTTGTTCGGTCTTGACCTTTGCTGAACAACCGGCAAGGAGTGCGGCCGCACAACAGAGACTGAGAATAGGAATACGTCTCATAGTTCTATCTTCACCTATTCTTTCCCAGGCGGTCCCGCATTCCGGGGCATTTCGCCAGTAAGAGCCTCGAGGAACGCAACCAGATCTGCGCGATCCTGTGCGGAAAGATGGAGCGACTTCATGTCCTTGTCGAGATATGGATTGGAGTTGCCGCCCCCAGCGTAGAAATCAACCACGTCATGGAGGGTTTTCAAGCTGCCGTCATGCATGTACGGGGCGGTAAGGGCGACGTTGCGCAGAGTGGGTGTCTTGAACTCTCCCTTGTCCGCTTGTAATTTTGTTTGCTCGAAGCGGCCGAGGTCGGTGAACTCACCCTCTCCATTCACCCCCGCGCCGGTGTTGTGAAACTTTCCATCGGTAAACAGGGCGTAGTGGTCATTGATGGTATGGCAAACGGCACAATTGCCTCTGTTCGGGTCTTTAAAAATCGCCAGGCCGCGAATGGCAGCAGGTGTGAGCGCCTGCTTGTTGCCGCCATATTGGTATTGATCAAACGGCGAGTTACCGCTGAGCAGAGTGCGTTCGAAGCTCGCCAACGACTTCTCAATGAGATCGAGGGTGATGGTTCCAGGCCCAAACGCCTGCGCAAACTCAGCCTTATAGGTTGGATCATGACCGATCTTGGACACAAAAACGTCGTGAGCCTGATCCATCTCCAGGGGGTCAGCAATCGGGAAGGCTGACTGCGCCTCGAGGGTGGGAGCGCGGCCATCCCAGAACTGGAAAGGGGAATACGCCGCATTCAATAGGGTTGGAGCATTGCGTTTGCCGATCATGCCGCCGACGCCTTGGGCAATCGCTCGACCATCGGTAAAGCCGATGTTTGGGTTGTGGCAGGAAGCACATGAAATCGTGTTGTCTTTGGACAGCCTGGGGTCGTAGAAAAGCTTTCGTCCGAGGGCGATCGTTGCCAGAGTGGGAGGGTTGACCGAGGGGATGGGAACCGGCGGCAACCCGAGGGGTGCGTTGATAGCCACCACCTCACCGATTGGTTTGTCGTGACCCGGAGTTCTACATCCGACGCTAACGCTAAGGACCAGGAACCCGGCGATAAGAACGAGTTGTCGACTCGGTACTTTCAAGCTCCACACTATTATAGCTTTGCCGTTAGCCCACGATGTCGTAAGGGCGCATCATGTCATTCGCCTCATGTTCCTGCACGTGACAATGCCAAAGATATCGGCCGGCAAATCCATCAAAAGAGATGTGGATGCGCGTGACCATGTTGGGCGGACATTGCACTACGTCCTTCCACCCAGTCTCATTGGGATTCGGCCCAAGAACATCCCCTGTAAAGCGCAGTGTAGCGTTTTGCAGCAGATAGACGTCGCGATCGAACGACCGGCGATCCATTACCTGGAAGCGCACGTGATGGAGATGAATGGGATGGGTATCGTCCGTGAGATTGACCAGGGACCAGATCTCAGAGGAGCCGAGCTTCGCAGTCTCGGTCACCGGCATGTGCCATGGCGTCCGGTTGAGCAGCATGACCATTGGGTTGCCGGCAGGCTCCTTGAACTCGTTAAGAGTCATCTCACGCCTTCGTACCGCGGCTGTCTCGGGCAGGCTGACAACGGGCCGCAGCGTGCCGGGGACCTGGCTGCTGTCGGGTACGGGGGCAGACCCAACGCGAAACTGCATCATCTGAAACGCTCCATTGGTCAGTAGGATGCGTTCTCCGCGCATGGCCGCGAAATCGATGAGCAGATCGGCCCGTTCCCCGGGGGCAAGTATAAGACTGGTCAATCGGACCGGGCCAGGAAGCAGCCCCTGGTCCGCGCCGATTTGCAGGAACTGGGAGCCATCGGACAATCCCAGGCGAAAAAAGCGAGCGTTGGCCGCGTTCAGCACGCGCAGGCGATAGCGGCGCGGTTCCACATCGCAAAAAGGTTGGACCCGGCCGTTCACCACCATCGCGTCGCCGGCTACCTCGTCCGTCCAGGGATGCTCTGGATCGGGAGAAACGGGATAGTACAACTGCCCTTCGTGATCGAAGATCCGGTCATACAGCACCAGCGGCAGCTCAAAGCGCCCGGCAGGCAGTTTGAGGCGCGCTTCCTGTTCATCGCGAAGCAAATACACGCCCATCAGTCCGGCGTAAAGGTTCAGCCGGCTGGTGCCCATGGCGTGGTCGTGGTACCAGAGCATGGCTGCGTCCTGCCGGTTGGGGTAATGGCAGACACGCGATTCCCCGCGGGGGAACCAATGCTCCGGATAGCCGTCGTCTGCCGCTGGGGTACGGCCACCATGCAGATGGACGACGGCGCGCGACCCGGGCAGCTCCCGGCCAGAGCCGTGGAGGCTGTAGTCGATGGGAAGGAAATGCCGCGGCGGCAGATGATTGTGCCACTCGACCGCCAGAGCTTCGTGACTGTGAGCCTCGAGCAAGGGTCCCGTGGCCTCTGGTCCGTAACTCCAAAGCCTGGTCGGCGGAAGGTCACGGTGCATCTTCACGCGAATCTCGCGCATGGTGATATGGCAACGCCCGCCCTGCTGCGGGGAAAGCTGGGGAATAGGCAATGGATCGACGAAGGGCTGCAGTTGTAGCGCGTTGATGGCGCGGGAGAATCCAGAGGGGGCCGCGCGCTGGTTGATCGGGCCACCAAGCCCGACGCGCGAAATCAGAGTGGAGAGTGCCGCCTGCATGAGAAGATCCCGGCGGTTCAGCACTGCTTAGGGTCTCTTGATTTGGCCAGTCGTGGCATCCAGCAAGATCACGGCCCCATTCTGGGGTGCCGCCTGGCTGAAGTCAAGCATATCGCCGAGGGAGCCCGCAATTTCGTCAAAGGAACCCTGACCGATTCGCTGCTGGCTCAAAAAAGTATCCTCAATGAAACGCAGGATAGAAGTCTGGTCAGTCACAGCGTGGGAGACGTAGTTCGGTTTGGCCCACGGCGAGATGACCAACAGCGGCAGACGTGGACCATAACCGCACCTGCCCTGTGCATGCAGCGTGCCGGGGTCCACCCCCGGAAGCGCAGTTGTGCCGTCGGCGCACTTCCCCGGCCCCGAGAAACCATCCTTCATGCTCTCGCTACCATTGACCACGTTGCTCACGTGGTCATACCAGCCATCGGAGTCGTCATAGGTAAGGATGACAACCGTATTCTTCCACTGAGGTGTCTGTTCAATGGTGTTGATTACGTCTGTCAGGAACGCCTGCTCGTCAAGAGGATCGGAATAGCCGGCGTGGCCGTCACGGTACGCTGCGGACTTGAGGAAGCTGACCGCAGGAAAGTTACCGACCTTTAACGCTTGGAAAAAGTCGTGCATGTCGTACTGATGGTTGGTAGCCCCGTCATTTGGGTGTCCTATCATCTGCGGGGAGGTGGTCTTCATGTGGAGCGGGTTTGCAGTCGAGGCGTAATACTGAAACGGATTCACGACTGGCGAATAATCCAATGGCGTTTGCCGGGTGACGTCAGATTTGTTGCTTCTGCGGCATCCTGTAGTGCCATTGCTGTTGATCACCGATGTATCGAACCCTTCATGGAAGAAACCCCAGGTCTCTCCTGCTGCATTCAGCAAATCGCCAATATTCCTGCCCGTCATATGGATTAAAGCGCCGCTTGTGGCGGAGCAAATGTCATTGACGGGCGCTGCGTTTCCGAAGAGGGTGTAGCCACCGTACCCATCTGAAACCATGTTGCCCCCGGCATTGCCATCGTTCACGACGCCGTTGGTCTGGCCGGAGATGAGATTAATGGCGCCAAGTGTCGAGGGGCCAAACGTAGTACCGAAAAAGCGATCGCTCATCGCATAGTGCTGCGCATAATTCCACATCGCAGTCACTGTATTGCCGTCGTAATAGGCCATCGTGAGCCCGGTAGTCGCGGCGATACCGCTTCCCAGACCAGGGCTATC
>DASRRN010000549.1:0-7116 GCA_035695685.1 Acidobacteriaceae bacterium
GTGGCCTTGATTCTTCGGCCTTCACTTGCCTGTTGCGCATACGATTCGCTTCCAAAATCTACGTGGTGCGTCCACGCCAAACCGAGCGTGCTGACATTGGACGCGTTGATTTGGGAAAGCGTGCTGTAGCGGCGGCCGGAATAATCGCCATTATAGGTAGGCCAGGTATCTGTCGGCGGCCGATGGAATGCCTCCGGGTCCAATGTCTGCGCGAACGCACACAGCGGCAGTAACAATAGGGAAGCCAAACACACGATCGGCAGGTACTTCATTTGAGTGTCACCAGATACGCCAGGAGGTCGTGAATGTCTTTGTCGGTATACATCGGCAGTAACGCTTTATGTGCTGCGAGCGGGTCCACTACGTCGACCGACTTGGTGCGATCGCGTGGCCAGGTGTGATAAACGCCGGCATCGTCCACCATAGACACCGTGAACTCATCCAGATACTCCAGCTTTCCTTGAACGGTCTGGCCTGAAGGGAGCACCACGGTCACCTGGGAAGGCTTGGCCGGCGGTGTCAGAAACGATGTCGTTAACGCGAGCGGTTGGTCTTTGGTTCCAATGTGCGCCAGGTCGCCCGTGGGAGAATGACAGGTGCTGCATTTTCCCGCGCCATTAAAATACGCGAGCCCGGCTTTGGGATCACCCACCAGCAAAGCGGTTTCCGGAAGCCTGTGCCCACGAACCTGTTGGATTCGAGCATGCAGAAACGCGGAGATGTCTTGTACCTGTTGCGGCTCCAGCGTCGGGAAAGCAGGCATGCCGAGCGTCGGACGCCCTTGTTTAAGGAAAGGCCCAAGTGTATCTCCACCATGATCCTGAAAGACGAGGGGACTTCGCAGCAGGTTGGGCGCCTGTTCCGTTCCCGTCGCTTGTGACCCGTGACAGAACGAGCAACTGGAAGAAAAAATGCCTTGGCCTCGGTCTGCGGCGGCTTTATCCGTAGCTGGCGCCGGGGTGGCGGCAGGGGCTTGAGCGGTTGCAGGTCTTACCGTCGTCACCCATATTCCAAGACATGTAAAGAGCAGCGCGGCAATGAACTCTGATCGCTTCTTCATGGACCAACCTCGGGTAAGTTATCCGATTTACTCTGCCTGACTTATCGCAGAGCTGCGGGCGACCGAGATAGCACTCTCCTTCTTGATAGTTTGTTGACGATAAGTAAGTAGCGTCAGACTCACCGGGGTTCCCTTATGAACTAATTCCACAGGTAAGCTGAGACGGACACTATACCCGGCATTTGCGGGCTGTCAAGCGTCACGGCAGTTTGCGGCGAAAGCGTTTTGACAGACGCCCGAGACTCGGTGTACTGTCGTGTCGCTGACGACCTCACGCCATCAAATAGTTCATAAGGGAACCAATCGGGAAGAAGCCTCATTTGCTTTTTCACGCTAAATTCCCGAGAGCCTGGAGACGGAAATGAAGGTTCCTTTTTATTTTTTCACTATATTCCTCGGAATTATCCTTGCGGTTCACCTTTCCATGAACGGCAAAGTGGGTAGCGCCTTGAACAATCCGCGGGTGGCTAATGGGCTGTTCTGGTGCGTCGGCGCCCTGACCGCCGTGCTCATAGGCCTTACCGGTTGGCGTGCGGGTGTATTGAGCGGATTAAAAGACGTTCACCCACTGTTGCTGACTGCTGGAGCGCTGGGTGCGTGCCTGGTATTCGCAATTGCCTGGCTGCTACCTCAGGTGGGCGCTCGGGCCATGTTCATCACGTTGATTGCCGGACAGGTGCTTGGGGGTATGATTCTTTCTCACTTCGGTTGGCTGGGTTCGCCGGTGCAACGGATCACACTCCCGAACGTCGTGGGCGCCGTGGTCATGATATGCGGCGTGGTGCTGGCGACCTACGTCAAGGTGGCTGCATAGTCGTGAAGAAGATCAAACTGGGGAATTCGGGTCTCGAAGTGAGTGCCCTCGCTATGGGCAGCGACTTGATTGGCAGCAAGATCGATCGCCAGACTGCATTCAAGCTATTCGATTTCTACCGCGACAACGGTGGCACATTCATTGACACGGCGAACATGTACGCGTGTTGGCTGCCCGGCTGCAAAGGAGGGGAGAGCGAGGCCACGATTGGCGCGTGGATGAAGGAACGGGGCAACCGCAATGACATCGTCGTCTCCTCCAAACTGGCGTTCGACTATCCAGGATGCGCCGGAGGCCTGACCGCGGCCGAGATCGAGCGCGAATGCGAGAAGACTTTGCAGAGACTCGCGACCGATAGGATCGACTTGTACTATGCCCATCGCGATGATCGGGCGACACCACTGGAAGAAACCATGAAGGCATTTGACGGTCTCGTCAAAGCGGGTAAGGTGCGGGCTATTGGCGCCAGTAACCTATCTCCCTGGCGCATCGCGGAAGCGAATATCGTGAGCCGGACTAATAAGTGGGTGGAATACTCCGTAGTCGAGCAGAGATATACCTATCTCCGTCCTCGCCACGGCGCTGATTTCGGCCCGCAGATTTTCATGAGTGAAGACCTGAAAGACTATGCCCGGGAATATGGGGTCGCATTGATCGGCTATTCCATTCTGCTGCAAGGTGCCTATACGCGCGCGGACCGTGAAGTGCCGACCCAATTCGCCGGCCCTGACTCCGACGAGCGATTGGCAGCGCTGCGGGCGGTGGCGAGCGAGGCGGGGTGCAGCCCGTCGCAGGCTATCATAGCCTGGATGCGCCAGAGTCAACCGGCGATACTCCCTATCATTGCCGGCAGCAAAACCGACCAATTGCAGGAGAATATCGCCGCCCTTGATGTCACCCTCAGCAGCGACCAGATGCGCCGATTGGATGCAGCGGGCAATCCCGTGGTCAAGCAGGGGTGGATTCAGCCGACTTGAGAGAAACCTCAAACTGGACACGCGATGGGTGCCCCGGGTCTCGCTTTTGAGACCTGGGATCCCCCTAGAAAAGGCCAATCGCAAGGTTTCTTGGCTCAAGCTGCGTCGAAGGAAACTGGACGGGTGCCCCACGTTCGCGCCAGCGTACTCCGGATTTCCTGTCGACCTCGCTGGCGCTGGCGAACTTTATGCGGCTTTCCTTAATGAAAGCCGCACACGCGGCTATTGGTGGCGCCCCGTGCAGGAAATCCGGATATGTGGGCCGAAAACGATGGGCGCAGCCCGACGATCGCTTTGGCTGCTTTGACCGGAATGTCAGCGGATAACTTTAGAGGGAACGTTATTAACCTTTGCCAGGGGGATCCCAGGTCTCAAAAGCGAGACCTGGGGCACCCATCGCGTTTCCAGTTGGCATAGGTTCCGGGGAAAGTCCGCCTAGCGGTCCGGGCAGGGTAGCAACGTGACACAATAGAGACAGCATGGCTTGAGTGCGGGAGGTGCCGCGCTATGAATACCTTGAAGACTGCTTTTCTGCTGACTGCTCTTACCCTCTTTCTCATGGTGATCGGGGCTTATTTCGGCGGCCGCAACGGAATGATCCTGGCCTTCTTTATCGCCGCCGGGATGAACTTTTTTAGCTACTTCTACTCCGACAAGCTGGCGCTCTCGATGTATCGGGCGCAGCCGGTCACGCGCGAACAGCTGCCCCGCGTGTACCAGATCGTGGAGCGCATTTTGCCTCGCATGGCGCTGCCCATGCCGAGGATCTATGTGATCCCCACCGAATCGCCCAACGCGTTTGCCACCGGACGCAATCCTAAACATGCCGCCGTCGCGGTGACCCAGGGCATTCTCAATCTCCTCAATGACGAAGAGCTGGAAGGTGTGCTGGCTCACGAGCTGGGGCATGTAAGGAATCGCGATATCCTGACCAGCTCCATCGCGGCCACGCTTGCCGGAGCCATCACCCTGCTGGCGCACTTTGGCAGTATCTTCGGCGGCGGCCGCGACGACCGCGGTCGCGGCATAGGTGGCGGCGGAATCTTGATGATGATCCTGGCTCCCCTCGCGGCGACCCTCATCCAGCTGGCCGTTTCCCGGTCGCGGGAGTACGAGGCCGACGCTACCGGGGCCCACGTCACTGGCAACCCTTACGCCTTGGCCAGCGCGCTCCAGAAGCTCGACGCCTACTCCAAACGTCTGCCGATGCAAGCTTCACCGTCGACCGCGCACCTGTTTATTGTTGCCCCCTTGCTAAGCGGGGCGAGCTTAGCGAACCTCTTTTCCACCCATCCGCCGATGGCGCGCCGTATTGAGCGGCTCACCGGCCGGGCTCCTATGTAGTGCGATCGTTCCTATGAGAACCCTCTTTCACTCGTTGGTATACCTTGCCCTCGGCGTCTGGCTGGGTGCCCTGCTTTTTTTCGGCGCCGTTCTTGCCCCCATCGCATTCAGTGAGCTTCCGCCGCTCTTTGGCGCACAGGGCGTGCATGCTGCCGGTCTGATCGTCGGGGGATCGCTGGTGCGCCTGCATTGGATAGGCCTGTTCTGCGGATTGATTTTTCTGGTCGTTATGGCCTTGGCGCGGGCACACTACCGCAACATAATTCCGCAGTCGGTCCTGGTACTGGTGATGATGCTGCTCACCGCATACTCGCAGTTCTCCATCATCCCGCGCATGGATATTGCACGCGCGTCGATTGGTGGCAATGTAGATGCGGTCGCTGCCGATAATCCGGGCCGCCAGATTTTCGATCGTCTGCATCGGACATCCACCCACGTGGAGGGTCTGGTCCTGTTGTGTGGAATCGCCGCGTTGGTGGCCACCGCGCATTGGTCCCGCCGGGAAATATGAGGACGATATACTGGCTTTATTGCGCCGCAAGGCCGGAACGCAACAAAAATCTCTGGCGCGCAAGCGCCGTTTGGCTGGACGGCGAGTCCCATGAAAACTGGCATTATCGGTCTGCCACAAGTTGGTAAGACCTCCCTGTTCAAAATCCTTACCCGGGCGAAGGTCGAAACCCCGGCGTACTCCAACCCACGCGAGGCCCATCTCGGCGTAGCCAAGGTTCCCGACGAACGGCTTGACAAGCTTGCAGCTCTGTACAACCCCAAAAGAATCGTCTATGCCACAGTGGAGTATGCGGACGTAGCAGCTATCGGTCAGGAAGCGCTCAAGGAGAGCGCCTTCCTCACTCACCTCCGCGACAATGACGCCCTGATCCATGTGTTGTGCGCGTTTGAAGACGAGTCCATTCCCCGGGTCGGCGGCATCGACCCCCTGCGGGATATCAAAAATGTCGACTTCGACCTCATTTTCTCTGATCTCACCCAGGTGGAGAAGCGCCTGGAAAGGCTGGAAAAAGATCTCAAGAAGATGCGTTCTCCCGAACTCGAGAGGGAGCACGCTCTGCTTTTGCGCTGCAAGCAGCAGCTGGAGCAGGAGAAGCCGCTGCGCGAGATGGAGATGTCGGCGGAAGAGAAGAAGCTGATTCGCGGCTTCATGTTCCTCTCACAGAAACCGATGTTGTTCGTGTTGAATATTGCCGAGAGCACCACCTTGGGTACCGACCTGGCATCGGCCGTCGCGCGCTACAAGCTGGAAGAGGTTGCCTCGCGCCCCAACGCGGGAGCCACTGCCATTTGCGGTAAGGTCGAGGCCGAACTGGCCGAGATGAGCGATGAGGAAGCGGCTGAGTTTCTTTCGTCCTACGGGCTAGTAGAGAGCGGGCTTCGCCGTCTTATCCGCAAGAGCTACGAGTTGCTTGGCCTGGTGGCCTTCTTTACCGTCGGCGAAGACGAGTGCCGTGCCTGGACCATCCCCGTCCATTCACGCGCTCAGGAGGCCGCCGGGGCGATCCATTCGGACCTCGAAAAGCACTTCATCCGCGCGGAAACGATCCATTGGGACACACTGCTGAGCGCGGGCTCCGAGGCAGCAGCACGATCCCAGGGAACACTGCGGCTCGAAGGCAAGGAATACCGCGTCGAAGATGGGGATGTCATGCACATCCGGCACAGCGGCTAGATGTCCACCGTTTCACTCTCGTTGGTACTGGGCCTGGTGGCTGCGCTAGCCGACGTTTTTGGGGCTCTGATCCTGGTCCGCACCCATTGGGAGAAGCGTTACCTGAGATACTTTGTGGCCTTGGGAGCAGGTTTCATGCTCGCCGCCGCCTTGCTGGAGATGATTCCCGAAAGCTTCCGTCTTTCCTTCCGCTGGACCCCACTTTTGGTCTTAGGCGGCTACTGCCTCATCCATTTGCTCGAGCACACCATCACGCCGCACTTTCATTTTGGCGAAGAGAAATGTCACGGCGAATTTCTTTCTGCTCACACCAGCAACTCGGTCGTCGCCGGCCTGGCCGCCCACTCGTTATTCGACGGAGTGGCCATCGCGTCGGGCTTTGTCCTTTCCTCCTGGCTGGGCTGGATTATTTTCATCGCCATCCTGTTGCACAAGCTGCCGGAAGGTTTCACTGTCGCCTCGGTGATGCTGGCCAGCGGTCATAGCCGCGGCGCCGCGTTATCCTCGGCCGTGATCGTAGCCGCCGCCACCTTGGCGGGGGTGCTGGTGATTAACTTCATTCCCGGTTGGGTGCGCGCTGGCCTGCCTCTCTCCGCCGGGGTGGCCCTCTACGTAACTGCGACCGACCTGCTGCCGGAGGTGAACCGAGAGCCAGGGATCCGTATGGCTCTCGTCTTTTTCGCCGGAGTCGCAGCCTTCCTGGTCTGTAAGTCCGTTGCGGACGGAGTTCTGCGCTAACCCTTGTACTCGCGAACAGTGAGATGTGGGGCATGTTGGAATATTCAGGAAACGGCGCGACTCTACACTGCCAGGCGGTCCCGCAGCGCCCTAACCCGATCATGGGCCATCAAAATATGCCTCTGCTGCCGCATCAGCATCTCCCGCAACGGGAGGGGGAAATCTTCACTGGCGAGCGCTTCTTCATAGGCATGCTTGGCTTCATCCTCGCCCTTTTCCGCCGTAGCCAGCAATGCGTGGTCGCCACCGCCAAGCCGGGCCTTCAGCTCACCCCAGGCGCGATGCACTTTGCCCGCGGTGGAATTCGCGACCTTAACGTCCTTGACCCCGAAATGGTGCAATTCATTCTCCAGTTCCGCGGCGAAACCCGCGCGAACCTGTAGTTCTTCACGGAATAGCTTGCGCGCTTCCGGATCTTTCAGATTTTTTTCCAGCTCGATAAACCCCAGGTGCCCATCACGCAGGGTCTCAATCAGGTCCCGCAGTGTTTTTTCCG
>DASRRN010000550.1:0-5268 GCA_035695685.1 Acidobacteriaceae bacterium
CGGCCAGGCGGGCCGCCTCCAACTCCGCCGCCTGCGGCTAATTAGCTCCACCTGCTTACGTTTCCAGTTGATCCGGCTTCAGATACTTAATGAGCACGACTTCGTTACCCTTTTCACCGTAGATCAACTCATCGATGATGTTTTGCGTAACCAGGATGCCGAAGCCGCCCGGTCTAAGCCCCTGCTTTTCGCGGACGGCGAGATGGCGGATTGGATTGGACGGTGGGTTCTTGATTGCCGCGTGATCCAGGTCTTCAAGAGAAAAGCCTTCTCCGGGATCTTTTACGCGGCATAAAACCATGTGCTTGGCGCGAATATAAGAAATCGCAACATGCTGGGTGGCTTTGAAGTGGGCGCCGTGCTCGATGGCGTTCATGAGCATCTCGCGAAAAGCCATTCCGACAGCGTCTCTCTCTTTCATCGGAAGATCGGCTATCTCATGAATGAACTGAATCAGCCGATCGGCAGTCTTGCGGTCACAGCGGGCAACCAGCTGAATAAACTGCGGTGTGGCAGAAAGAATCTCTATGCCTTCGTCCCAAACGGGACCGGTTGTCGATAGATGGAGGATCTTCTCAAAGGTCTCCATCGAATAAGGCTCGGAGAAGTAGCTAAAGGCCCGTTCGCGCATGGCCGCAATTACATCGGCCGGGGTGCTCTTCGAGGTGATGATGATGAGCCGCACATGGGGGCGGACGGTGCGGATCTGGCGCAGAAGCTCCACATCCTGTTTGCCCGAAGTCTCTTCGCCGGTGAGGACAAGATCGTAAGCCTGTTTTTTTAGCATCTCCAGAGCAGATTTGTTGTTGGCTGCACGCGCAATGTTCCAGCCGGGCAGCACTTTCCGCACCGCCGCAACGACTGCGGAGTCAGATCCGACCACGAGAGCTGTCTTCTTGGGGCCTGACGGCCCTGGTGTCGTATGGCCGCCGATAGATCACCGCCTGCGCTCCATCATAAAACCAACTGAGGCCTACGTGCCCACACGATTCCCGTGTGAGAATGGCTTCATCTGGATCTCGGCTGGTTGAGGGGGAACGCGATGGTTCGATGGATGATGTTTGCCGTCCTTGGGGTTTCCGCTTCCGGACTATGGGCGCAGTCCCCACCATCGCGGCCCAAATTCGACGCGTTTGAGGTGGCGACGGTCAAGCCGGTCGAGCCAGAGGCCAAAAGCGGCCGGTTCATTATCATGCAGGGTACGAATCGATTTGTGGAGAAGGCCTACACGCTGAAGTTGCTGATTGCGGCTGCGTACGATCTCAATCCCCGAACCATTTCCGGTGGACCACCATGGGTCAGTTCCGACCACTACGACATAGTGGCCGTCACGCCCGGTGAAGTCCGGCCGACCCATGACGAACAGATGTCCATGTTGCGGAGCCTGCTGGCGGACCGGTTCAAGCTCACGTTTCATCGCGAACAAAAAGTATTTTCGATCTACGAGCTTGAGCTTGCGAAGAGTGGACCAAAGCTCAAGCCAAGCGCGTCTCATCCCGATGAGCCGGCGGTGGTCGGCCCAGGAGTGGTCTATCCCCAGCGTGTGGTGCTGCCGGGCCGCAATGCGACCATGGAGTCCTTTGTCTCTTTGTTGCAGCGGGCCATACTCGATCGCCCCGTGGTCGATAAGACGGGCCTTACCGGGAGATACGACTTCGATCTGGAGTGGGCGCCGGACGAGACTCAATTCGGTGGCGACCTGCCACCGGCATCCGCAGCGGCTACGAGCCCGCCCCTTTTTGAGGCTATCCAGCAACAGCTTGGCCTGAGACTGGAGGCAACGCGCGGACCCGTCGCTGCGCTGGTGGTCGATACCGCGGAGCGGCCTTCGGCGAATTAATTCCTGGCCGCGCCTTAGTTCATCTTCATTCCGGGCATCACTGAGTGATCCATATTGTCATGCCCCTGGTCGTCATCGTCCGTAGACCAGATGTTCTTCGCGGTGGTCTCGTAGGGATAGACGTGCACCATCCAGCCGAAGAGGTGCGGACGAAACTGGCCGCCCGCTGCATCACAAGCTTCTTTGGTGGTGATCGACCCCAGCAGTCCAAACTTCGCATCTGGGCCAAAGTAGGCTGCTTTCTCTCCTATCGGCGCTTTGCAGAAATTAATGTGTTGATGCCAGCGGGCAATACTGAGGGGGATTCGTTGGTTTAGCTCGTCTTCCGTGGCGTCCACCCGATCTGTATACATGGCTCCTACAAGTTTGTACCCGCCGTCTGGATTCTTCTTGTAAAGCAGCGAGGTGGGTTTAAGCGGATCGAATTGCGAGCGGGCCGCCCAGCCGTACTCGTGTTTTGTAAAGTGATACTGGGCCTGGGGCACGTCGGGAAGAAATATCTCGTAACCATCGGCAAGCGCCTTGTGGTAGTCCTGATACGGCGCCATGGCCGTTTTTGCAGCTGCCACGATGGCGTCGGCCTTCTGCTGATCGCCTGGCTGTGGAGACCGGAGCTCGGTCATGAACATGTGGCCTGCCATGTGTGCCATGCCGCCCTGACTATCGTTCAATTCCGCGGCCATTAGGCCGGCCAAACCAATCGTCAGGGAAGCAAGTGCCACCGCCCAACCACTAAAACCAAACACGCGTGACATCACGATTACCTCGCAGACATCACTTATTAAGACGGATATCGAGAAGGGAAGTTGCGGTGCCTGGCCGTGCTGCGATGGCTTTCCGGATCCCATGGGCAGCCGCCATCGCAGGACTACTTCAGAGGAAGCTGCACACCCGAGAGACGAGCGCATTCATCGATGAGGCGATCTTGTATCTCCGCATCGCGGGTGGCTGGATTCGGTTTGCGCGGCCGCATATGGAAAAAATACTGCCCGGTCACTGTGGCGCCCTTGTCATCGCTGACCGCAAGCCACACCTGGGTTCGATGCGCCGCGTCGATATCGTCCGGAGCCCCGGGGCCCCCCATCTTAGTCGGCACCCAGCCGGGCTCAAGAGCGTTCGATAACACACCGGGCCAGCGGCGTGCCACGGCGAAAGCCAGGAGCACATCGTGCAATTTGGTGTCGGAGTAGGCCTGTTGCCCTTGCCAGGGCCGGCGTTCCCAGACGAGATCCTGCAGGCTCGCGTCGCCGTTCTGATGCAGCATGGAGCTAAGATAGACCAGGCGCTTCGGTTTCTGAATAAGAGCGGTCAGAATGTACGGTGCAAGTGTGTTGACGGCGAATACCTGGGGCAGTCCATCTTCGGTTGCGTTGCGCCGCGGTTCGCGATACCCGACGCCGGCATTGTGGATGACGGCGTCAAAGGAGCCAATTCGATTGACCTGCTCGGCCAGGTTGCGGGTTTGGGCAATGCTGGCCAGATCGCCGACGACTACGCTGTCTGCTCCGGGCACGGCGGCCAGGGCTTCCTGACCCCTTTGCTGGCTGCGAGCGTGCAACACCACGGTGTGGCCCTGTTCGATTAGTAGCTGAGCGGCCATGCGGCCGAGACCGTCGGACGAACCGGTAATAAAGACCCGCGCCATATTGAATAAACTCCGAGTGTGAGAACTGCAGCCCCACTGGTAAAGATAGCAGCCGATGTTTGCGGCCGGGTGCGGGGCGCAGGCATAATCGACCTGCCACAGAAGCGAAGAAAGCGAGCATGAAAAAGACAAGTCGTTTCAAGCAGTACTTACTGGCGAAAGAGATCCTGATGATTCCCGTTGCCCATGATCCGCTGTGCGCGACCATCATCGAGCGAGCAGGATTTAAGGTGGTGGGTTGCGGCGGCTACGCCAACTCGGCCGCCCTGCTCGGTGCTCCAGACATTGAGTTGCTGACGCTCACCGAGATGGTGGACGCGGTGTGGCGAATGGCCGATGCGGTGGATTTGCCGGTGTTTGCAGATGGTGACAATGGTCACGGAAACAGCACCAACGTGCGGCGGACGGTGAAGCAGTTCGAGAAGGCGGGTGCGGCCACGATTATGCTGGAGGACCAGGTCTCCCCTAAGCGATGCGGGCACATGTCCAGCAAGCACGTGGTGCCGGCGGATGAATTCGTGGCCAAGATCCGGGCCGCCGTGGACGCGCGCGCGGATCAGGATCTGACCATCCTGGCGCGTACCGACGCGATCGCGGTCAAGGGTTTGACAGAAGCGGTCGAGCGCGCACAGATGTGCGTGGAGGCCGGCGCAGACTGGGTCTTTCTGGAGGCCCCCGAGAATGTGGAGCAGATGAGGCAGATCCCTGGCCTGGTCTCCGTGCCGACCCTGGCCAACATGGTCCCAGGTGGAAGGACGCCTATCCTGCCCGCCTCTGAATTGCAATCGATGGGCTTCGCCGCCGTAATTTTTCCGAATGTGTTTACCTACGCTTACGCGAAATTAGTCACGGACCTTGCTGCGGAGTTGCTGCGCACCGGTACTACGGCGCCTTTCCACGACCAAATGATCGAATTTGAAGAGTTTAATGCTCTGGTGGGATTGCCGAAGATCCGGGAAGCAGAGCGGCGAGACTACGCTCACCTCGAAGATCCGCACTTGCGAGGCGCGTAACATGATCCCGATTGCTGTCTGGATTGAGGCATGAGGAGTCTTGCATACGAAGGGGTTCTGATCGCATCAGCTTCGGACATGAAGACGGTGAGACGTGCCTTGATGCGAAACACGTCGAGAAAAGCTGGGGGCAGAAATGAATCCATAAAGGTGGACTCAGACACTGCCGATGAACCAGCAGGAATAGTCGCCGGGAGCCGTAACGCGTAGCGCCATCGCTCAGGCAGAAAACGCCACTCGAAGGAGAGAGTGGCGTTTTTTTGGTTTTGCGAGTAAACGTGGGGCCGGTTAAAGCGCAGTTTTAGGGGTCTTCGAGAATCATGACTGGGTTCTTGAAATCGAAGGTTCTGGACGGGTGCCCCTCGCCAAAGCGTACATGGGCCGAAAACGGATTTTCAAATGCTTTCACTCCATTGCACGAGGACTCTTGCTCTTGGCCGCAGTCTTTTTCTCCACGTAACAGCAGCGTTGGAAGGGGCTGCGCCCCGTCTTTTTCGGCCCATGTACGCCCAAGCGAACATTGCACCCGTCCAGAACCTAAGATCGCCATTGGGAGATCAAAATCCGCCAGAACTCCTCAATCTACTGTGCAGACATATTCAAGGAAAGAGTCGCTGCTTCTTACGCGGAACGTCGCGGGTAGACTTGGATTTAGGGGTGCCCAAAAAGATCCATCATGACAATAGGAGCAGATCACGCTTTTCGACGGGACATGGTTGAGTTCTGCGGGGCCTATGCGTTGATTCTGGCGGCGATCTGGACGCTGAATC
>DASRRN010000551.1:0-10779 GCA_035695685.1 Acidobacteriaceae bacterium
AGCAGTCACTCGCCATCCCGATGGCGTAGAACTCGAGTGGATGTTCTCCGAAGAAACCGCGCGCAGCCTGCTCGATTTCATTCTCTTCGAGCGCATCTGCTGCCAGACGTTTACCTATGAGCTCAGTTTTCCGCCACCCCACGACCGCATCACGCTGCGCCTGCGGGCACCTGCTGGGCAAGTCGAAACACTCCAGGCCTTCTACTGCTGAATCTGGGTGTCGGCCTTGCTGGGCCTTGCGCTCACCTGCGCCGGTGTGGGTAGTTGCGACGTATCCCAACCCCCGCCCAGGGCTTCCACTAGCAGCACCGCGCTGGTCATCTGGTTGATCTGCAGACTGGTCAGCGACTGCTGATTGGTGAACACCGTGTTCTGCAGCGTGACCACATCGATGTAGGGGTCGATCCCGGTCTGGTATCTGCCCATTTCCAGATCGAGAGAACTCTGAGCCGAGGCGACCACAGCTCGCTGTTGCTCGATCTGCTGCGAAAGTATCCGGGTCTGCGCGAGATAATCTTCCACCTGTTGGAAGGCAGTCAGCACCGTCTGCCGGTAGCTCGCGACGTCGGCGTTATAGACCGCCACGTATTGGTGGAGTCCCGATCGTAGGGCAGCGTTGAAGATTGGTTGGGAGAAGCTTGGACCCACGGACCAGAAGCGGCTGGGCCAGTCGGCCAGGTGCTTGAATAAGGAGCTTTCGAAACCGCCGCCTGCGGAGAGCGTCAGGGAAGGGTAGAACGCACTGTACGCCACACCCAATTGTGCATTCGCCGAAGCCATCGTTCTTTCGGCTGCGGCAACGTCCGGCCGGCGCTGTAGCAAGAGAGACGGCATGCCAACCGGAATGGGTGGCGGCGCCGTGGTGATGGGACGCGGCGGTAGAGAGAAATCGGAGGCCGCCTTGCCGATCAGCACCGCAATGGCGTGCTCGTACTGCGCTCTTAAAATGCCCAGGTTGGTTAAAGACGACTGGGCAGACTGTAGAGTTGTGCGCGCCTCCACCACCGAGATTTGATCGCCGACGCCGGTGTCGTACTGCGCCTGGGTCAGATCCAGAGACTTTTGATATTGCGCGACAGTCTGGGTAAAGAGCTGGATCAGCGCGTCCTGTCCCCGTATCTCGAAGTAGAAATTGGCCAGGTCCGCCTGCTCGACGAGCCGTTCGTTTTCCAGATCCGCCGCGCTCACCTGGGCGGAATACTGGGCCTCGCGGACTTCATTGCGGATTCTGCCGAAGAGATCGGGAGTCCACGAAACCTCCAAAGGCAGGGAATAGATCTGCGATGTTTTTCCGGTGTTGGCGCTGGAAGTGGCATTTAAATTGGACGAGGATCTGGAACGGGTATAGGACGGGCCGAAGGATATGGTAGGGAAGTAAAGTGCGCGCGCTTCACCAACCAGTGCACGGGCTTCCATGTAGTTCTCAAAGAACAACTTTAAGTTCTGGTTGTTGATGTTGAGCTGGCCTTCCAGGTCGTTGAGCTCAGGTTCGTTGAAGATCGCCCACCAGTCTCCACGTATTTTTGCGTCGGCAGGTTGAGCGACGGTCCAGTTTCCGTTTTCCTGGTTGTTCTGCTGCGCTTGCGGCGGGTTCGAAGTGGGGCCGGCGGGTGGCGCTTCTTTGAAGGCAGGAGGCGGCTGGATGGCAGGCGGATGATATTTCGGGCCCACCGTGCAGCCGGTCAGCATCAGGCAGAGAAGCAAGCCAACCTGGCGTCGCCGATTTGTTCCTGTCGTTTTCTCCATAGCAGAGGCTCTTCCTAAACAGCTCCTTCAGGGTTTACCCGGAAGGTGTCGTGACGTCTTCCTAACGCGCGCAGCCGCAGGCGGTCCATGTACAGATAAATGACCGGTGTGGTGTAGAGGGTTAGCATCTGGCTTACGATCAGGCCCCCCACAATGGTAATACCCAGTGGCCGCCTCAGCTCGGAACCGGTGCCGGTTCCGAAAGCGAGAGGGAGAGCCCCAAAGAGCGCCGCCATGGTGGTCATCATGATGGGCCGGAAGCGCAGCATGCAGGCCTCAAAGATAGCGTCGGTGGTGGCCTTGCCGTGCTCTCGCTCGGCAACCAGGGCAAAATCGATCATCATGATGGCGTTCTTTTTTACCAGGCCAATCAGCAGCACAATGCCGATGATGGAAATGACGTTGAGGTCGTTCTTAAAGACCAGCAAAGCGAGCATGGCTCCGACGCTGGCGGGAGGCAAGGTAGAGATGATGGTCAGCGGATGCACCAGACTCTCGTACAGAATGCCGAGAACGATGTAGACCGCCAGCAGCGCCGTGGTCACCAGGATGGGCTCAGTAGCCAGAGATTGTTGGTACGCTTCCAGCGTTCCGGCGAAAAATCCATGGATGGTGGAGGGCATACCCAGCTGGGTCTGCAGCTGGCTGATGGCCAGCGTTGCATCGCTGAGAGAAAGACCAGGAGCAAGATTGAACGACACGGTCACGGATGGAAAGACGCCGGTATGGTTGACCTGCAAGGGCGTCGTCCCTGCCTGCCGGGTGCTGACTGCGCTGATCGGCGTGACCCCGGTTCCGGTGGCCCGGGGATAGGTAAACTTCAGTCCTTCGGGTGACTGCAAATACTGAGGCGCTACCTCGAGAACCACATAGTACTGGTTCAACTGGGTATAGATCACCGAGGTTTCGGCCTGACCGAAAGAGCTGTAGAGAGCTGTGTCCAGAGTGCTGGGGGTCAGGCCGAGGCGAGCGGCCGTGGTGCGGTTGTAGGTCAGCTCCTCATCGAGTCCGCCCTCTTGCTGATCGCTGTTCACATCCTGGAAGCCAGGAAGCTTTTTCATTCTGTTTAAAAGAATCGGTCCAAACTTGACCAGGTCCTGCACGTTGTCCGCCTGCAGCGTGTACTGATAGAGGGCATTGCTCGATCGACCGCCGATGCGCAGATCCTGCGCCGCCTGTAAAAATGCGGAGGCGACCGGCAGGCGGTTCAGCTTTGGTCTGAGCCGATTGATGACCTGCTCCGCGCTCACCTTGCGGATATTGAGAGGCTTGAGCGCCATGTAGACAAATCCATGATTGGTGGCGCCGTTGCCCCCGATATAAGCATTTACGTTAGCCACGGCAGGGTCGGCCTTAATCACGTTGACGAGTGCTTTGACTGAAGCGTCCATCACCGGGAAGGATGCGTCTTGCGGTCCCTGGACCCCTCCCACCAGGGCCCCCGTGTCCTGCTGCGGGAAAAAGCCCTTCGGGATCTTGATGATCAGTACAACATTCAGGGCGATGATGAGAAGCAGGACCACCAGCATCAAGCCCGAATTATCCAGCACCCACAATAAGGAGTGCCGGTAGACCCTCAGCATCCCATCAAAGAATCGCTCGCTGGCACGATAGATGGCGCCATGCGTCTCGCCGTCGTGTGTTTTGAGCAAGTGGGCGCACATCATCGGAGTGGTGGTTAACGAGATCACCAAGGAGACGAGGATGGCGGTGGACAGGGTCACCGCGAACTCACGGAAAAGCCGGCCGACGATTCCGCCCATCATCAGGAGCGGTATGAAGACCGCAATGAGCGATGTACTCATGGTCAGGACGGTGAAGCCAATCTCTTTGGCGCCCTTGAGCGCAGCCTCGGCCGGCGCCATCCCCATCTCCAGATAGCGGGAGATGTTCTCCATGACCACAATGGCGTCATCCACGACGAAGCCGGTGGAGATGGTCAACGCCATCAACGACAAGTTATCCAGGCTATAGTTCAGCAGATACATCACGGCAAAGGTGCCGATCAAGGAAACGGGCACGGCGACACTGGGAATGAGGGTGGCGCGAGCGTTGCGTAAGAAGAGGAAGACGACCAGGATGACGAGAATCACTGAGATGATCAGCGATGACTCCACATCATGCAGCGAAGCCTTAATGGTCGTGGTGCGGTCCAGCACCACCGTGGTCTTGATTCCCTGGGGCATCACAGCTTGCAGGAAGGGAAGCTGCGCGCGGACGCGATTGTTGGTCTGGATGATATTGGCGCCCGGCTGGCGGAAGATGATGACCGTTACCGAGGGAATGCCATTCAGGTAGCCTCCGGTGCGGATGTTCTGGGCCGAGTCCGTAACATTGGCTACGTCCGAGAGGTGAACCGCCAGTCCATTGTGATAGCCGACGATCAAAGGCTTATATTCATCGGCTTTGGAGATCTGGTCGTTGGTGATGATATCGGCGGTGACGATCTGATTGGAGATTTGCCCCCGGGCAATGTGGGAATTCTGCAGGCTGAGCAGGGACTGGATCCCAGCCATGGTAATTCCATAACGATTCAACTGCGGAGGATTGACATCGACGCGGACCGACGGATAAGACGCACCGCCCACGAACACCTGTCCCACGCCCTGAATCTGGGAAAGTTTTTGCTCCATGATGGTGGAGGCGGAGTCATACATGGCCTCCTTGTTGTATTTGTCGGAGGTGAGTCCCAGAATCATGATCGGCGCATCGGCCGGATTGACCTTGCGATAACTCGGATTTGAGGGGAGATTGGCAGGCAAATAGGTACGAGCCGCATTGATGCCGGCTTCCACATCGCGCGCTGCGGCATCGATGTTGCGGCTCAGGTCGAACTGCAGGGTGACGTTGGTGCTGCTCAGGGAACTCGACGAGGTCATCTCCGAGACGCCGGCAATATGGCCGAACTGCCGCTCGAGTGGGGTGGCCACCGAGGAAGCCATAATCTGCGCGCTGGCTCCCGGCAGGCTGGCGGAGACGGAGACGGTGGGAAAGTCGACCTGAGGCAGCGGGGAAACGGGCAACACATTGAACGCGATGCCCCCGGCAATCGCGATCGCTGCTGTCAGCAGGGTTGTGGCCACCGGCCGGCGAATAAATGGAGCAGACAGGTTCATGCGTGTCCCGTCGGCTCAGGCTCAGGGCCTCCCGCGCGGTGTCCGGAGCGGGAGAATCTTTGTGCCAGATTGTCAAAGAAGATGTAGATGACCGGCGTGGTGTAGAGAGTGAGCACCTGGCTCAACAGCAAACCGCCCACCATCGCGATTCCCAATGGCCGGCGGAGCTCGGAGCCGTAGCCTGTTCCGAAGGCAAGAGGGATCCCAGCCAACAGAGCGGCCATGGTGGTCATCATGATGGGGCGAAAGCGCAGCAGGCTGGCCTCGTAGATGGCATCGGTGGAGCTCAGGCCGCGCTGCCGCTCCCCTTCGAGCGCGAAGTCCACCATCATGATGCCGTTCTTCTTCACAATGCCGATGAGCAGGATGATGCCGATAATCGCCACCACACTCAGGTTCTGATGAAACAAGATGAGGGACAACAGCGCGCCCACGCCGGCGGAAGGCAAGGTGGAGAGAATGGTAATGGGGTGAATGAAGCTCTCGTACAGCACGCCGAGCACGATGTACACGGTGACCAGGGCGGCGAGGATCAGCAGGGCTTCATTCGATAGCGAGTTCTCGAAAGCGGCAGCGGTGCCCTGGAAACCGGTTTGCACGCTGGCCGGAAAGTTCATATCCTTGGCGGTCTTGTTGATGGCGTCGATGGCCTCACCCAGGGAGGCGTTGCCCGCCAGGTTGAACGAGACGGTCACCGAAGGGAACTGGCCCTGGTGGTTGATGGACAGCGATTCCGTGCCCGGCTCCATGTGTGTAAAGGCACCGAGGGGAACAGCATTGCTGGGGGTGGAGCTGGTGTTGGTATTGGCGGAACTCGAGCCGGTAGTGCTGGTGCTCGAGGCCAGGGCTCCGGCAGGCGGTGTGAGTACGCCGGAGGAGGGCGTATAGAGGGCTGGTTCGGTGGTCGCATTCGACCCGGCGGTAGCCGACGCGGAAGCGGAGAAGGAGGTGCTTGGGGCCGCGCCGGTGGCGCCCGAAGAGGCGTTCCCCTGAATGTAAATTTTGTTCAGTTTATTCGGATCGTTGGCGAAGTTCGGTTGCGCCTCCATGATCACGTGGTACTGGTTGAGTTGGGTGTACATGGTGTTGATCTGGCGCTGGCCAAAGGCGTCGTACAGGGTCTGGTCGATGGTGGAGGGGGCGATGCCCAGGCGCGAAGCAGAGACCCGGTCAATGGCCAGGGATACCGTCAGTCCACCGGTTTGTTGATCGGTGGCCACGTCTTCCAGTTGGGGCAACTGCTTGAGCTTGTCCACGAACCGGTTGGACCAGGAATCCAACTCGTTGATGTCCGGATCTTCCAGGGTGTACTGATACTGGGTTCGGCTTACGCGGTCGTCGACGGTGATGTTCTGCACCGGCTGCATGTACAGCTTGATCCCGCTTACCTCGGAGAGGCTGTTGTTCAGGCGGCGAATGACGTCGGAGGCGCTGAGATTTCGCTGGTCGAGCGGCTTGAGGTTGATCGACATGCGGCCGCTATTCAGGGTGGTGTTGGTGCCGTCTGCCCCGATGAAGGAGGAGAGACTCTGCACTGCCGGATCTTGCAGGATGACCTTCGCGAGTTCCTGCTGCGCCTTGGTCATGGCGGTAAAGGAGATCGATGCGGGCGCCTGCGAGATACCCTGGATCACGCCGGTGTCCTGCACCGGGAAGAATCCCTTGGGAATTACGATATAGAGGAAGATGGTCAGGACCAGTGTGCCCAGGGCGACCAGCATGGTAAGCCCCTGGTAGCCCAGAACCACTCTGAGCGTGCGGCCGTAGAAGCCGATCATGCTGTCAAAGACCCGTTCCGACGCCCGGTAGAAGCGTCCCTGCGTCGCTTCCGGGTTGTGACGCAGAATGCGGGAACACATCATCGGCGTCAGAGTCAGGGAAACCACGGCGGAGATGATGATGGTGACGGCCAGGGTGACGGCGAACTCGCGGAAGAGGCGACCCACCACGTCGCCCATGAAGAGCAAGGGAATGAGCACGGCGATCAGCGAGACGGTCAGCGAAACAATCGTGAAGCCGATCTGCTCCGCCCCGACCAGAGCCGCCTGCATCGGCGTGTAGCCTTCTTCGAGGTAACGGGAGATGTTCTCGATCATGACGATGGCGTCGTCCACCACAAACCCGGTGGAAATGGTCAGCGCCATGAGGGAGAGGTTGTCGAGACTGTAGCCCAGCCCATACATGGCCGCGAAGGTGCCGACGATGGAGAGCGGCACGGCCACGCTGGGAATGATAGTGGCGTACAGATTGCGCAGAAAGAGAAAGATCACCATGACCACCAGCGCGATGGTCAACATCAATTCAAACTCGACGTCGGCGACTGAGGCCTTGATGCCGGTGGTAAGGTCGGTGAGGGTGGTGACTTCGATGCCAGAAGGCAGGTTCGCCTGCAATTGCGGCAGCAGGAGCTGGATGCTCTTGACCACGCTGATGGTGTTGGCGCCCGGCTGCCGCTGCACGTTGAGGATCACGGCCGGGGTCTGGTTCATCCAGGCCGCCTGCTTGGTGTTTTCCACCCCGTCGATGACATTGGCCACGTCGTGCAGGAACACGGGAGCGTTGTTGCGATAGGCGACGACGACGTCTCTGTAATCGGCGCTGGTGATCAGCTGATCGTTGGCGTCGATCTGGTAGTCCTGACGCGGACCATCAAAGTTGCCCTTGGCCTGATTGACGCTGGCGGAAACCAGGGCGGTTCGTACGGATTCCAGGTCGATGCCGTAGGACTGCAGCTGGGCCGGGTTCACCTGGATACGCACCGCCGGCTTCTGGCCGCCGCTGATGCTGACCAGGCCCACGCCGTTGAGCTGGGAGATTTTGGGCGCCAGGCGGGTGTCGATGTAATTCTCCACCTGGGCCAGAGGCATGGTATTGGAAGTGATCCCCAGGGTCAGCACGGGCGCGTCCGCCGGGTTAGTTTTGCTGTAGATCGGGGGCGCGGGCAGGTTCGCGGGCAGGAAGCTTTGCGCGGCGTTGATGCCCGATTGCACTTCTTCTTCCGCCACGTCGATGGGCAGGCTGAGATTGAATTGCAGCACCACCACCGAGGTGGCCCCGGAGCTGGTGGAGGTCATCTGGCTCAGGCCCTGCATTTCGCCGAATTGCCGTTCCAACGGGGCGGTTACGGTGGTGGCCACCACGTCAGGGCTGGCTCCGGGATAGAACGTGAGCACCTGGATGGTCGGGTAGTCGACCTCAGGCAGGGCAGAGACGGGCAGCTGGGTGTAGGCGACGATGCCTACCAACATGATGGCGGCCATCAGCAACGAGGTCGCGACGGGCCGCAGAATAAATGGGCGAGAAGGGCTCACGGGGCATTGCTCTCATTGTTCGAGGGCAGAAGAACCTTGTTTGTGACCGTGACCTTGGAGCCGTCCTGCAGTTTTTCGAAGCTGCTGTCGGCCACCACATCTCCGGCGTTGAGGCCCTGCACCTCGGTCATGTTGGCTTCGCTGACTCCCGGCTGGATGTTATGGATATGGGCCACGCCGTTTTGAATCAGGAAAACATACGATACGTCGCCGTTGTGCTGGATGGCTGAGGAAGGAACCAGGATCACGTTCTCGAGCGTGTTGAGCAGCAAACGGGCATTCACGAACTGGTTAGGAAAGAGCGTGTTGTCTTTGTTGGCGAAGAGGGCGCGCAGTTTCAGGGTTCCGGTGGTGGTATCGATCTGGTTGTCGGTCGCTGCGAGCGTTCCCGAGGCCACTTTGGCTTCATTGGTGCGATCAAGAGCGTCCACAGGCAGCGCCTTGTTGTGGCGCATCTGCTGTTCCAGTTCGTTCACATTGTCTTCAGGAATGGTAAAGACCACAGTGATGGGCTGTAGCTGGGTGACCACTGCCAGGGGGGTAGCGCTCGAGGCCGTGGCCAGGTTACCCGGATCGACCAGGCGCAAGCCAATGCGGCCGTTGATGGGCGACGTGATGTTGGTGAAACCCAGTTGAACCTGGTCGAATTGCAGAGTTCCCAGGTCCACCTTGACCGTGCCCTGATATTGCAGGACGATCTTCTCCTGGTCATCCAGGGTTTGTTTGGGGATGGCATTGCGCGCCCATGCGTCCTGGTAGCGTTTCAGGTCCATTTGGGCCTGGGCCAGCAGGTTGGTGTCGCGGTCTAAGGCGCCCTGGGCGGTAAGCACGTTGGCTTGAAAGGGCCGTGGATCAATCTGGATCAGGGGTTCGCCGCGGTGGACCAACTGGCCTTCGCGGTAGTGGACCAGGCTGATGACGCCGGTTACCTGGCTGACGAGGGTGGTCGTATAGACCGGGGTGACGGTGCCGATGGCGTCGAGGTAGACGCCAATGTTGCCTTTTTTCGCGGTGACAACGTTCAGGGTTATGGCGCCGCCCATGGCGCCGCGCCTGCCACCCCCACCGCCCGCCGCCGGGGCCTGGCGGTGGTGGATGACCCACCAGAAGAGGAGGGCAAAGAGGAGCAGAATCACCACCCAAACCAGGATTCGGACTCCGATAGAGCGTTTGGGGGGAGGTAATTGGTGTTCCGGCCCGATGTGCGTCCCGGTAGCGCCCGGCGCCGCTTTGGCGTTCTTGTCTCGGGTGTCGCGAATGTCGTCTTGCATCAGTTACCTGGTGTCCTATTTCTTGCTGTTGCCGTAATTGCCCGATGGGAGGGGTGACCTTGTTCCAGCTGGGCTTCCGGAGTCAGTCCGGGAAGGGCGGTTCGTAGGCGGGGCGACAGCGTGCACAGGCAGAAGTCGTGAGAAGGTTGTGCATAATCACCCAAGGAAGCTGGCCGAAAACTCAAAAGGTCGATCTTGCCTCGCAGTCATGCGTGGACCAAGTCCTGAAAGCCGCCTGCCGGCAGGCGGGAAGCACGAATATTCTTTGGCAAGTGGAAACGCTCTGGCACTGTAAACCATAGACGATGGATTCGCTTCGGGAGACGCACGCGGTCCGTCTTCATGCTCTGGGATTGAGGATACCGCAGCCGAGGCTCCCGGGAAAAGCAGCTCACACTAGAGCAGCGTTGGGGGTGAACAGGAACGCGGGTCGAAAGCATCGGATCGCGCGAAGCTCCGTATCTGATCATCGCTGTCGAATCGTTGACCGTTACGTTTTATTTGTCATTGGCCCAGGTGCAGGGTGGGCCCAGTTGCAGGTGCTCACACCTGGAACAAACTCTAGCTCACGCTGGTTCTTTTTGGCCTGCCGCGGCTTTCTTCTGGCTTTTCACTTTGGCCCAACGCTTACGTTGAGCATCGGCGATCGCCTTGCGAGCCTTAGGGCTCAGTTTGCGCCGTGGTTTGGAGGTTGAAGCCGGGGTAGAGGAAGCTCTCTTTGCCGGCCGGCGGCCAGTTCCGTTGTTGCTGTCCCCGAGGATGGCGCGCGCCTGGCGCAACCTCGCTATCTCTTCGTCGATTGCATTCAATATGTGGTCGTTCAAGCTTGTTCCTTTCAGCCTGCGGGGGAGGCCACAAAATGATGAAAAACTCCATCAAAGGATAACAGGTAGGCAGCCGCGACCCGCGGATGTTCACCAGGGAACTTTCGCTAGCTGTGAGGGGAGACGTCATCGAGTGGGCGCGCGCCGCGTGCTGGAGAGCGATTCCAATGGCGCAGCGGGCTGCGCTCCGCTGCGGCAATAAGAAACTGTCATTATTACGTGTCGAGTAGTCACCGAAAGGCTGGTTACCCCGGTGCGTGCCGGTAATGGCGCTAAAGTGACACCACTCGTTCGCCGCGCTACCCGTTTCGTAAGATTGAGTTCTGGCGAAACTCGATTAGTCTCACTCTTGCAGGAAGTCGCGGTTAAGCCAGGGGGGAACGATGAAGCGGTATAGGAAGTCAATACAAGTGGCAATGCTGGTGGCAGCGGGTGCGGTAATGGCCGCTGGTTGTGGAGATACCCGAGTGGCGAGCAAGGAAAATCTTACGGTTGCCCTCAACCACGATTA
>DASRRN010000552.1:0-4676 GCA_035695685.1 Acidobacteriaceae bacterium
GCAGCTCGGGCTGGTTTGAGACCTGCTCCTGAAAGCCGATCCCGAGGGGCCTACCCTCATCTCCTATGCAGCTTCACAACACGGATTCATCGCATCTCGGACTCCTTCCGTGCTTCTGCAGCACACATCATGTCCCCCTATCTCTCCTCGGCACAACTCTCTTGCACGTGGCATATGCGATCACTCCTGTACAGCAATTGCGTTTGGTTCAGATGGGGTGCGAAGCACCCGGCGCGTCGCAGGTTCCGTGACGGGATTGGTTTCAGTCAGTAAGGGCACTGTAACTTCTGGATCTTGTACGGGAGGCCGGAAGCGGCCGTCGACCAAATAGACCGTTACCATGCCTGCCACTAATTCCGGGCTCAACAGCAGAAGTGGTGCGGCATACTTCTTCGATTTGACCAATGATTCAAGAACGCCGTGGATGGGCTTGCTCCGCGGAATCCTCCCTGGAACTTGTGGAACTACAAATGTGGAGAAGGTCAGTTCCGGATGCCGTTTGGCATATTTTGTCAATGACCGGGCATCCTGCTTCGGGGTCGTCAATGCAAAGTCCACAAGAACATTGCGGTGTACCGCATGCGGGTAGTAATCGTTCAAGAGATTTCGGGAAAAATCCGCGCAGTTATGGAAGAAGAGATTGAAGTGGCTTACATTGCGTCTCTTATTAAACATTGCAATCAGGAGCCGATCTTGTTGCGGCGTAGTCTCAATTTGGAATCCGTAGATTTTTCGATCATACGAAGCCCCAACAAGTTGGGTCCAATTGCCGGGCGGTAGGTCACCCCATTTCTCCGATACGTTCGGTGCTATCTGTAGCAAATGCTGCCGACGATATTCATCCCGCAAGCGCGATTCCAGCTCGGCATCCGCAGTCAATGGGATATCTCTTACTTCATCTACCGCGTACAGATATGGCACCAGGGGAATCGCAATCCAGTCAAACCGGTCAATCCGGTAATAGCGGCTAATAACCACCCCATACTCATCCGGGTGGCACGCCCGCAGTTTCACAGGAGAGTCCGCACACACATGGTTCAAGTAGATCGCTGAATGTCCCGTCGGATTGTAGCTGCCAAATTCACCGTACGGTTCTTCCATCAGCAGAGCGGCATCTGCCCGGGCCCGAGTTGCACAGATAACCAGTACGAGTATGACCACCGCCACTTCAAGCACTCGCCACTTGAGGATTCCCGTGTTCTTCGCACGGCCTTGCAGCGTTCTACCCGACATCCGTATTATCAACTGGACCACTTTATTAACCTCCAAGCTTTCGTTTGGAGCAATCCGCGAGCCATTCTCGCCTTTTGCACTGCCCGGTGAATGTCGACTCCCAGCTTAGGCAGCAATTGTTATTCACCAAGATGGGCTAAGACCCTCAGATCGTTAGCCTCAGGGGAGCATTCGTTCTCTGCTATTCGCGCCTTCCCGGCCACGGTTGCGTAGACGTCGGCGTGCTATTGTCATGCAGGTAGGCGGATAGGGTCAGGCCAGTCTCGTCTCAGTGTCGGGCAATCGACACTCTTAAACGCTTCTCCAACCCGTGATGAGAAGTGGGCACCTTAATCCGTGTTCTTTTGTCCCAATCTCAGTGTCGGCCTTTAGACAGCCCTCACATTTCAAAGTCGCGGCAAGGTATAGACGCAAAGGAGTTATGAGACGCGAGAGATGGCATACGACGTGCATGAAGAGTGAGCAGGAGGAGTACCTCAATGAAGAAAACCTACTCTCTCATTCTATTCGGACTGTTGCTGTGCGGCAGTCTTAACGTCTTCGCAGCAAACATCAAAACCGACTACGATCACTCAGCTAACTTCTCTCAATTTAAAACCTATTCCTGGCTCAAAGTGCAGGCTGGAGATTCCCTGTGGGAGAACCGTATTAAGCAGGATGTTAACGCGCAACTCGCCAAAAAGGGATGGACAGAAGTTCCGTCCAATGGGAATGCAAGCATTACGGCTTTCCGGTCTACTCAGGAACAACCCACCTTGGAGACTTTCTATGACGGGCTCGGAGGAGGTTGGGGGTGGCGTGGCCGTGGAGGGTTTGGCGGCGGCGGCCTAGGCATGTCTACCACCACCACTGAGGATACAAAAGTCGGCACAACCGTCGTCGATATCTTCAATTCTCAGACAAAGCAGCTTCTTTGGCGTGGCGTGGAGACCGGCGATCTCGGCAATAACACCGAGAAGAATGCCAATAACCTTGGCAAAAGTACGGCCGACTTGTTCAAGCACTTTCCTCCATCAAACTAGGGGCGGCGATTTGCTTGCTGAGCCGAGATGGGGGCGGAGGAGGACGTCCTCCTTCACCCATCCCGGCTCTACAAGTAAGTGGAGCGGTCGCTTCTTTCCGATCACATTCACTGATGCCCTTGTCGACCCTTCCATTAGGCTTCAGCCGTAAGGCGGATAATTACTTGGCCCTTTGGTTGGTTTTCAAAGAGCTATGGATGGGTAATTAGGCCGGCACATATTCGTGCGATGAATCAGGTAAGAAATGCCGTCGCAGTCGAGAGGCGGGCCCGGCGTTTGTAACAGTGAGAATTCCGTGCGGCCCAAATCATCAAGCTGTTGGCCCGCATAGAGAAGCCCAGGCCGGCCATTCAGCGGTGTTGGGTGTTGGATCACTGCAGTGATTCGTTGGGTTTAGGTGCGACGGCTTGCGCTGCCTTGTCCGGACTATTGATGTCATCCGTTAGCCCCTTTATGCCATCTTTGAATCCGTGGGCTAAATGATTATCAGCTTCTCCGCCGGGATCTTCATGGCCATCTCCTTATCAATGTTCAGGTGTGCCTTCAGCATTTCGCTGGGGACGCGCCTGAGCCACTGGTTCAGCGATACGTCTGTGAATTCGGCGGATGGCAAGGTTTCCAGGAAGACCAGGTCAGTGTTACCTGTATTTTCGATGTAATGTGGGGCATTAGACGGAACATATCCCACGTCGTTGGCATTGAAGTCCATAGTGTGAGCATTGTCGACAGGGAAGAACACCGTCATGCGGCCCTTGCCGGCGACGTAGAACTGCCACTCGGACGCGGTCGGGTGCCAATGGAGCTCGCGCAGGCCGCCGGGTTTGAGGGTGACCAAAGCAGCAGCAATATGCGTCGAAGGCGGGAAGTTGCGGGAGTCAACGATGCGAACCTCACCTGCCTCGCTTGACTTCGTGGGCTCCATCGATTTCATGTGGAAGGTATATTGATACTTAGACGCAACCTTTGACCTTGCCCTCAGAATGCGTATCTCTTAGCCGGCAGGTTTTGGGAGATGTTTGTCATCCCCGTCGTAGTCGTGGCGGTGGGAATGTGGGAATCGCCGGAGGCGATTTCCAAGGTCTGTGGGAAGCGTGGGAAAACAGTTTCATCGTTTTTCCATGCTTTCCAGCAGACCGTCATTTCCACGGCCTCTTCCGGTCTCCGATCGTCAGGCGGTGACCGCCGTGATGGCTTCATTCCAGTCTCGTTCAAACGTGATCGGACTAACGTAGTTCAGCGTCGAGTGCAGCCGTGTTTGGTTATACCAGAGCAGCCACGCGACGGTTTCATCCTTGCCCTTGCGGATCGTTTCCAAACGCTGGCCATGAAGCCGCTCCACCTTCAATGACCCGAACAGCGTCTCCGAGCAGGCGTTGTCCCAGCAGTTGCCCTTACGGCTCATCGAAGCTCTGATACCGCGTTGTTTAAGAGCCATACGGAACTCTCCGCTGGCGTACTGACTACCGCGATCGCTATGGAAGATCAGCTCCGTCTTTCTGTTCCCACCACGTTGCAACCAGGCCATCTCCAAGGCATCGAGCACAAGGTCCTGCCCCATGTCGGGCTGCAACGACCAGCCCACCACCCGGCGGCTGAACAAATCAATCACCACGGCCAGAAACAGCCAGCCCTCCTCGGTCTGAATGTAGGTGATGTCACCTGCCCACACCTGGTTGGGTGCAGTTACGGTGAAGTTGCGGTTCAATAGGTTCGGCGCAATCGGCAGCTGATGCCGGCTGTCGGTGGTCGTGACACGGAAACGGCGCTTGCCGCGGGCCCGAATTCCATGCTGCTGCATCAGCCGTTGTACGCGCTGCTTGCCTACGCGAATGCCTCGCCTCCGCAGCTCCCGCCAGATGCGCGGCCAGCCGTAGGCCTCACGATTCTCCCCATACACGGCGCGAATGTGGACCAGCAGAGCCCCGTCACTCAAATAACGGCTCCAGCCAATTCCCCGGCGCCGCGCTAGATGTTGATGGTAACCAGATACACTCACCCCTAGCACCCGGCACTGCACACGGATCGGCCAGACCCGACGATTGCGTTGAATAAAGGCGTACTTCATTTCTGGCCCTTTGCGAAGAACGCCGTCGCTTTTCCCAATATGTCGCGCTCCATCGTCACGCGCGCCAACTCCGCCCGCAGACGGCTGATCTCCATCTGCTCGGCACTTAGCTTGGACTTCCCACCGGCGCCCTTCAGCTTCCCCTCTCGATGCGCCTTGACCCAGTTGTAGAGCGTCTGCTCAACCAATCCCAAGCTCCGTGCTGCTGCCGCCATACTCTGACCAGACTCCACCAGCCGCACTGCCTCCTGCTTAAATTCAAACGTGTATTGCTTCCGCGCCGCCTTCGTCATCCTCGTTTCCCTTTCGCTATTAAATCAGCTCGCTAAGGGATACGTTTTTCGCGGGCAAGGTCA
>DASRRN010000553.1:0-3422 GCA_035695685.1 Acidobacteriaceae bacterium
CGGCGACTCCTCCGGCGGTGGGCTCGCTGCGGCGGTGATCTTGAAGATGCGCGATCAGGGGATGGAAATGCCGGCAGCGGCCGTATTGGTATCTCCGTGGGTAGACCTCACACGGACTGGAGATACAGAGTTCACGCTGCGCGATGCCGAACCGAATTATTTATACGAGAAGCATTCAATCAAGGCAGCGGGCGCGTATGCCGATCCCAAGGATCACAAGCACCCGTATGCCTCGCCCATTTACGGTGACTTCACAAAAGGTTTTCCGCCAACGCTGATACAGGGTGGAACCAAGGAGATTCTGCTCAGCGGCTTTATTAGGCTTTACCAGGCACTGGACCAGGCTGGGCAGATAGCGAAATTAGATATCTATGAAGGCATGCCGCATAACTTCGCATCCAGAATTCCAGAAGCGCCGGAATCGAAAGTGGCGCGTAACAAGATAAGCAGTTTTCTCCACTTGCATTTGGCCGGTAAGAACGATTCGACATCAAACGCGGCGTAGATTAGGAAATCTCGAAGTCGTGAGGAAAAACAATGGCATTTCCGGCTCCCGTCTTGGATCAGTTCGGCGAATATTCAGCCAGAGCGATTACGGAGACACATGTGAAACTGTGGAGACGCAGAATCATTTTCTTCCTGCTCACAGCGGGCGTTCTTCTGTTCAGCTTCGGCGCCTCTGCACCGGCACAGGATTGGACAACAATCAATAAGGACTATTCCAGCCAGCGGTACGTCGACCTGGACCAGATTACGCCACAGAATGTCGGCGGTTTGAAGGAATCCTGTGAATTTCAGCTCAATGAGGCGTCCTGGTTTAGTAGCGGCTTGCTCATGGTGGACCGCACGCTCTACGTCAATACGATGCGCGCTACGTACGCTGTCGACGCCGCGACCTGCGCACTCCGCTGGCGTACTGTTCTGAAGTTCAGTGTGCCAGCAAACATCAACAATCGTGGTCCTGCCTACCTGGACGGAGCGATTTTTCGCGGCACCGTTGACGGCCGCGTGGTCGCTCTCGACGCCAAGACAGGCAACATTCTTTGGGACCAGCAATACGCCGACCCGAAGAAAGGCGAGTCATTTGTTGCAGCTCCGATAGCGTGGAAGGGCAAGGTGTTTATCGGCATTGCCATCAGCGATCTGGGAATCCAGGGACGTATGCTGGCCCTCGACGCCAAGACGGGCAAGGAGGTTTGGCACTTTTATACCGTTCCGCCGGGCAACCAAGACGTGGTGAAAACTTGGGGTGGCGAGATGAAGCGCGGGGTGGGAGGGGGCGGGTTCTGGTCATCCTTTTCCCTTGATCCTGCGACCAACGAACTCTTTATTCCTGTCGCCAACCCGGCACCGGATTTCATGGTCGAGATACGGCCGGGTGAAAACCTCTATACAGACTCCGTAGTCTCGCTGAATCCCGACACCGGCAAGCTGAACTGGTATCACCAGGTGACGCCCAAAGACGACCATGACTGGGACACGAGCTCGCCGCCAACCCTGTATCGCTCGCGCCGCGGGAAAGACATGCTTGCCATCGCCGATAAGACTGGCTTCGTAACAGGGATCAATCGGAAAACGAAAGGCGTTGTCTTCCACACGCCTGCAACGACCATTCTCAACAACGGTCCTTTACCAGAGACCCCCACACTCACTTGCCCTGGCTTAGGTGGAGGTTCGCAATTTTATGGTTCGGCGTATCAACCCGAGATTGGCGCCCTCTACGTTGGCATGGTCGACTGGTGCTCCTATTACGCTAAACCGAAACCACTTCCCGCTGCCAAGCCAGGAGGAGAGAGTGCGGCAGAAAAAGGAGCACTGGATTACGACTACGGCGGTGCTGTGTTCGTAGACTTCGGTAGACAGCCCAAGGGCCAGATCACTGCTCTAGACGGGGAATCCGGGCGCATCCTTTGGAAATACACGACCGACGGGCAGATGTTGGCCGGTCTGGTGCCTACCAAGAGCGGCCTTCTTTTTGCCGGTGATGTACGTGGCAATCTCTTCGCTTTCGATGCAAAAAGCGGATCCGTACTGAACCGTATCGATGTCAACGGAGCGCTCAATGGCGGATTGATCAGCTATGCAGTGGATGGAACACAATATATTGCCGCCGCAGTCGGTGGAGTCACGTTGAACCCCGCCGGCGTGGGCGGAGCGCTGAAAGTATCAGTCTATGGTTTGAATGCGGGCGACACTCCAAAGATAGTGGCGGCAGATCGCCTCCCGCCGCAGTCTACGGGAACTGCGGCCAATGCCGAGAGATATGCCTTGGTTTGCGGCGCCTGTCATGGAAATCGGGGGCAGGGTCGTACCTATCCGTCTCTAGTGAATCACCCGGAGCTGGCCGACCCTGATGCGCTTGGCCAGTTCCTCGCCACGATCCCACCTCCTATGCCGCGCCTATATCCCGGCCCGCTCGACAGGGACGACCTTCGCATGATCGCTGACTATATGAAAGTCATCACCGGCGGGTCGACATCGCAATGGGACAAAATCTACTCTGTCCTCTCGAGTCCAAGATGTATGAATTGCCACACCATGACTAACTTCCCGCGCCAGACGGATGCTCGCTATGCCCACATTTACGGCGTCACCCGGGGGCCCGACGATAAGGGGACGACGACCTTGCGTTGTACGTCATGCCACGAAAGCATCAATAACCCGGTCACAGGTATTCCAGGGGCCCCCAATTGGCATGCAGCGCCTCTGAGCATGGCTTGGGAGTCGGCGCCAAGGGTCACCCTAAGTAGTTCCGCACTCTGCGCCACATTCAAGAACAAGGCGAAGAACGGGAATCGAGATCTGGCTGCCCTGGAGCATCATATCGCGACGGATCCGTTCGTTTTATGGGCATGGAGTCCAGGCAGTCGCCCAAATGGTAATGGACGCTTGACACCCCCTATAACGCATGAGGAATTGGTCCAAACAATGAAGGAATGGGAGGCCGATGGCGCGTCATGCCCGACGCAGTAGTAATAGTCGAGAGAAACGGGTAGCAAAGGCAGCTTGCTGCGCTCTCCGCTGAACCTGCAACTTTAGAAAAGGAGAAATCATGAGCAACGACAAGAGGGGAAATAAAGCAAGTTCGAGTGGGGTGGCCAATCCGACTGATCCGCCCACGGGTCCCTGGAATTCGGCTTTGGACACGCTGCGCGAATGGGATCCAAGTTGGGCCGAGCTCTGCTTCAAGATGAGCACCAACCCGTGGACTCATAGTGTTCTGACGCGCAAGTTTATCGAATTGGTCAGTATCAGCTTGAATGCCGCCTGCACGAATCTCAACCCGAACGGAACGCGCCACCACATCCGGGCCGCCCTCGAAGCGGGGGCGACTCGCGAGGAGGTTTTACTTGTTCTTAAGTGCGGATCGGTCTTGTCCATTCATTCGTGCAGCCTGGCCGCTCCCATTGTTCTGGAAGAAG
>DASRRN010000554.1:0-9925 GCA_035695685.1 Acidobacteriaceae bacterium
ACTTTTAAACCTCTGGACGCCCTTAAGCTTTCGATTCATTCTCTAGAGGGAGGTGGTTCGACCATTCGTGGATTCCCACATCTCGCGAAAAACGAGCGAGATATGGGGCACCCCGGGTCTGTTTGCGGGGGAGAGAATGCAAATTCGCGGTTCTCCCGCGGATACAAAGGTCGTACACAACTACCTGGAAATGGATGCGGCTTTCTGCCCATAAGACTGTTCCACGTGGAACAAACCGACATTTTAGACCGAGAACGCCGCCCTGTTCTTCCAGTTTGAACGACCAGATTTCCACCGGCCTCCTGGCAATCAACCCCCGCAACTCGCTGCGTCAGCATACGTCTATCTTCTTCATAATGTGATAGTTCGCCCTTGGTCCAATTCACGCACTCCCCAATTCTCCACAATTTGAGCCCAGTTCTGCACATCGCCTTTCTTGCTCTCCTCGCCTTCCCTCGATACTCTTCCATTACGCATGGGTAAAGTAATCGCGGTCGTCAATCAGAAGGGCGGGGTCGGAAAGACCACTACCGCAATCAACCTCGCCGCGGCGCTGGCTCTTGAAGGATTGACGTGCCTTCTGGTTGATTGCGATCCACAGGCAAATTCCTCCGGTGGACTCGGAGTGCCCCGGGACGAAAATCGTAACTCTACCTACGACATCTTGATGGGGAACGCCACCATCGCCGAGTCGACCCTCCCGACGGAAATCGACGGCCTGAAAGTGGTTCCCGGTAGCAACCATCTGATCGGCGCCACTGTCGAGTTGATCCAGGCGGAGCGTCGCGAATACCGCCTTCGCCAAGCCCTCGAACCGGTGCGCAATCTCTACAATTTCATTCTCCTCGACTGTCCACCGGCGCTTGATTTGCTTACGTTGAATGCATTGGTCGCCGCAGATCGCCTGTTGGTCCCCATGCAAGCTGAATACTTCGCCCTGGAAGGAATCTCAGAGCTACTCACCACCCTGGGACGCATTCAAGCTGCATTCAACCCAACGCTCGACATCGAAGGTGTCATTCTCACCATGTATGACGAGCGTACAAACCTTGCCCAGCAGGTTACGGAAAACTTGCGCCGCTTTTTCGGGGCTAAATTGCTGAAGACCGCAATCCCGCGCAATGTCCGTTTGGCGGAGGCGCCGAGCTACGGAAAGCCCGTAGCTCTGTACGATCCACGATCCCGTGGAGCGGAGAGTTATCGGGAGTTGGCCGAAGAGATCCTTCAGCGCAACAACATCGATAGCCCACGCGCCCTGGAGCGGAAAGCAGCCTCGCAGGCACGCACGCAGACACGACAGGAGAATAAGGTGCGGTTCTGGCCATACGCTTAACCGCCTCCCACGTGGGAGAGGGGCTTTCATTCCGGCCAGTTGTGGGATACGGGCCGCAACCGAATTCGCAGTTCTCAACTCCGGCTTTCAGGACCAACACTATGACTGCTTCCGTTGAACTACCCAAACGCCGCGCCCTCGGCAAAGGTCTCGAATCCCTCCTCCCTGGTCGATCTGGCTTTACTCCAGCTCCTGCCGGAGCCATCGCCCCTGCCTTGCCCGACGAGGGGAAGCCCAGAGAGATACCGGTTGACCAGATCGAACGCAATCCCTTCCAGACTCGGGCGACTGTGGATGAGAATGCTCTCAGAGATCTCTCCGCCTCGATTGTGGCGACGGGCGTTTTGCAACCGGTGTTGGTGCGACCCCTGGCAGATAATCGTTTTCAACTGATCGCCGGCGAGCGCAGATGGCTTGCCTCCAAAATGGCCGGCAAGGCTACGGTACCCGCCATCCTTCGCCACGTTTCCGACGAGCAGGCGATGGAAATAACCATCGTTGAGAATTTACAACGCACCGACCTTAACCCCATGGAACAGGCCCGGGCGTACGACCGGCTTAGCCATCACTTCAAAATGACGCAGGAACAAATGGCGCAGCGGACGGGCAAGGACCGCGCTTCCGTAGCCAATTTTCTCCGGCTTCTTCGCTTGCCGCTTGAGGTGCAGCAGAAGGTGGAAACCGGCAGCCTCAGCTTCGGCCACGCGCGCACCCTACTGAGCCTGGAGTCGCCAGAGGCGATTTTGAAGGCCGCGCAAAAAGTGACAGCGCTCTCCATGTCAGTACGCCAGACAGAAAGCTACGTGCAGGGATTGTTGAATCCGGAGAAGAAACCAAAGGCCGAGGAAAAAGAAAAAGCTCCGCTCGATCCAAATGTCCGCGAAGCGCGCGATCTGCTGCAGCGAGCCCTTGGCCTGAAAGTATCGATCGAGGACAAGAACGGCCGCGGGCGTGTGATCATCGAATACTCCCGCCTGGAAGACTTCGATGCCCTGCTGGAAAGCTTGACCGGCAAGTAGGGCCTCAGGTCGTCTCCCTGAATATGATACTATTGCAGTTACATTATGCATCGCCGCTGGGGAGCGGTCAGTGGGGCAGCCGATCATGAATGCGGCACCGCTGTTGTTTCGCTTCCGTCTCTTCATTTTCGTGCTGCTTTACTTGCTCGGCTTTCTGCCTCCCTGGGAATTTCGTGATGGCAGTCATGGCACACTTTGGCTCGCGGCATCGACGTGGCTCGCCCGCACTGGCTGGATCGGTCTGGCGGGCGCAACCCTGGTGGTCACGCTCCTGAGCCTCAGTTGCCTGGTGGTGGGCGCCGTTCTGCGGGTTTGGGGCACCGCGTATCTTGGGTCGGGCGTTATGCGTGACTCTGCCATGCAGGCAGAGCAATTCGTCGCCGCAGGGCCTTATCGCTATGTGCGCAATCCGCTTTACTTGGGGGCTTGGCTACTCGCGATTGGCGTCTCTATCCTGATGCCGCCGAGCGGAGCTGCTTTCTTTCTGCTGGCCTTCAGCGTTTTCGTATTCATTCTCATCTCCGCGGAAGAGCGCTTCCTCGCTGCGAAGCAGGGGGATGTTTACCAGCAGTACCGGCGCCATGTTCGCCGATTGTTGCCTCGTATGGTTGCCGGCACTGCCCCGTCCCCTCGCCCGCAGTGGTTGCAAGCTTTCTTAGCCGAGATCTATCCGATCGCGTTAACGGGTTGCTTCCTCGTTTTCGCGTGGCGCTATAACGCCCGGATCCTTCTCCAATGCGTGCTTATCTGTTTCGGGCTTTCCCTCGTGGTTCGCGCATGGACAAAGCGGCCTACCGCAAACGTGACTGTGGATTCGGTATAGGGATCCCGAAAGCCTGAGACGCTTTCGGTCCAGAGCTGTGGACTGCGGCATCTCGAGAAACAAGAGCAAGACCGTGGTTTGTTCCAGGCGGGCAGCTACAAGGCAGGTTGAAAAGGGCAAAGACAACCGGAGGTACAGAGGGCGCGGCAAGTCGCCTGCCCTCTTCGATGCTACAGCCATCCAGAAATATTGCTACTTCCTTGGCGGCGCGATGGTATCTTTAGCAGCCTTGGCCACGCGGAACTTGACCACGGTCTTGGCTTTGATCTTGATGGTTTCGCCAGTTTGGGGATTGCGACCCATACGGGCTTTGCGCTCAGCCTTTACCAGCCGGCCAAGCCCAGGGATGACGAACACACCATTCTTCTTCGTTTCCTTCACTGCGGTCTCTGCCAGCAGGTCCAGAAATGCTGCGGATTGCTTGTTCGTTAACTCAAGTTTTTCTGCCATTGTCCGGACCAGTGCTGTCTTGGTCATGCCTGTTGCCATATTTGTCCTTCTTTCGTCTGTTATTTCATGGGCTCACGGTCTCAGTGTTCCGCAACCTTGAGGATCCATGTCGTGACCGGTTTTCTTAAATCGGATGCTCGCGGGAAACGCGCATCGATCATCAGAAACCCCAGTGTTTATGCGGGTAAAAACGAACCCACCGCCGTTTACGATGCGGCTTTGTCTGGCGTTTGTCAATCGAAAAACCGAGATTTGTTCTGTTTTTGGCTTGTTTTTCCAAGATTTTTCCCAATTTCACAGGTTTTCCGCAGAATTCACCGCTCTTTCCTTAAAGGCTGCAAGGCGAAAAGGGGCCGTCGGTTTTTCTGAATGCCCATCAGCAGGGGTGTGTTGAGAGCACTCACCAGCGGGGTCGCCAGGCGAAATCGACGGATCACCTGGTCTGCAAAATCCTTTTGCAGTGACGCCAAAGGGGCGATCCTTCCTTCAACGCCCCACTGCCGGCATAAGAGCAAATCCATCGCCGGATGATCTTTCGGAAAACCTTTCGGCGGCCGGGTAAGCGGCGTGCCGCTAAACGAGTCCATGACTCGTTTGAGCTTGCGGTCCATGAGCATCTTGCGCACTTCCGCATGGTGTAATAGCAGATACTCCCTGATCGCTAGTAGCTGCTCGCGCTCCGGCATATACACGCCTGCGGCGATGACGACTTCATCGGGGGAGACATGCATGTAGTACCCGCCCCCGGAAGTTTTTTCCAAACCTTCACGCGACCACCATGCGGAGACATGGCTTTTGTAAGGCCTCTTGTCCGAAGAAAACCGTATGTCGCGATAAATGCGCATCATACATTTTTGTGGGGGACGGACATGGGCGGGAGCGAAACCTTCCATAGCCGCGTTGACGGTTTCGATAAGCGCCAGCATCGGCTGTTTCAGTTCGCGCTCGAACTCCGGTTTACGGGCTTCGAACCACTCCCGGCGGTTATTTCGCCTCAAACCGCGCAAGAATCTCAGGCCGGCTTCACGAAAGAACGGATCGCCGGCGACGTGCGAAAAAGAAGAGATCATGGTCGTAACATGTATCCAAAACGCATCTGATGAAGATGAAGCCTAAGTATTTCGAGGGTTGGAGCAAAATGAGAGCTTAGAGTTCGAGCTGGTAACTTCGCAGCATATACTTGAAAACTAACTTTAAAGTACAAAAGTAATGGACTTGCTACCCCACAGCAAAGCGTGTTTCGATGGTTCTGCAATAGACTTTGCTTGCCTCCCTCAATCTGACAAGGCTGTCCGGCTGCTCACACACATGAGACAACTTGCCTTTTTTGTCTTTTTTCTAGCCACCTCTACCCTGTGCGCGCGTGCGCGTGTGCATGAGATGGAGCTCGACCAGGCTCGTCAGGTCGTGCTCATCGTCGCCCGACACGACAACATCACAGTGGATGATCGCACGATCGTGATGAACTCGATGGATACCCGGACCGATGCCGGTTTTATTCCTGGCTACTATAGCTTTTCCATCATTCGTGAAAGTGACTCGCCTGCGCGCCCGGATGAAACCATTCGCATGTATGTGGTGTCGAAGAAGACCGCCGATACGTGGGAACTCAATCTCTGCACGCACTACTCATTTCCTGAACTGCAAAAGCTTCAGCAAGACGTTATGCACAAAACCGGGGCAAATTCCGATGACGACGCCAACATGCGCAAGGCAATCGGCTGTGTCGATCAGGCACAGATGAAGCCTGCACCCGAATGACGATTCATTGACGCAAAAAGAAGATGCCCACACCTCCCTGGCATGGGCATCTTCTCCGCGGCATCACTAAAGTGAGCCGCAAACTCACGAACCACAACTCGAGGCGGTTACTTTCTTTACACCCGCCGTTACACATAAATCCACCTGCATGTGCCATGCCAAACAGGAGAGGCCGGGACCCCCGTTGTTTCAGCGGTTTACGTGGCTGTGGATTTTTCCATGGCGCGCCCAGGGCTCATTCTACGCATGGATGGGAAAAATCTACCTGCCCGGGCACGCTGGCCTAGGTACGCATTCCCGCTAGAGCGGCGCGGAACAGTGCCTCAAAATTGTCCGTTACTGTCTTGTCTTTAGCCACTGCGGCAGCAATCGCCTTTTGCGCCAGTGGACGCTGATACCCCAGGTTCACCAGTGCTGATAGCACGTCGTCGGTGGAGGGCCCAGTCTCGACCGTGCGCGGCGCGGCAGCCATATCTTCGAGCTTGTCCTTGAGATCTACCACTAACCGCTCCGCCAGGCGTTTGCCAATGCCGGGGATCTGGGAAAGAGTGGCATGGTCCTGGCCGCGGATGGCGCCCACTAACCGCTCCCTGCTCAAACCGCTCTGGATGGTGACCGCGAGCTTCGGGCCGACGCCGCTGACCGTGATCAACCGTTCGAAGACGCGCTTTTCTTCCCGATCGAGGAAGCCGTAAAGCGCCAGAATATCTTCCCGTACGTGGGTATGGATGAAGAGGGCTACTTCCTTTCCCTCCATCGGTAGCGCACTAAACGTTGGCACGCTAATCACAACGTCATAGCCCACCCCGCCGGCTTCGATAATCGCCTGCTGTGGATGTTTCGCGAGGAGCCGGCCGCGCAGGTGCGCAATCATGCGCTGATTGTACTAACTGGCGGTTTCACCAAGGGTGGAGACCGGCGCTCGATCATTTCCCCCCCCCGGAAAACGACTCCTCGCAAACTCAAACAGGCCACGGAACTTTGAAACCCGGTTTAGAACTTGTGGCGATAAGAGATTTGAAAATCGTAGCCGGCGTTGGGGGGAAAGAGCCCGGCCACGTGGCGGAGGCGCTCGGCCAATGCGGGCGCGGCCAGCAGCGGATATTCCCGCTCCCGCAAATCGGTGTAGTTGAAGTCAAGCGTGAGCGAGAGCATATAGATGGCCAAGGCATCGGAAAAGGCGGATTCAAAAAAGCTGCTCTTAGCCCTCTCGTCGATGCGCCCCTTTTCGACGATTCGGTCTGCACCGGGTTGCTCCATACGGGAGAAACTCCTCTCCGCCATGCGAGCGCCGGGACCGTCATTGCGCCCACGGTCAAGTGCTCTGCGCCGGCTTTCGTAGCTCTCCTGACTGGTTTCGCCGCGCACCTCGGCAACGGCCTGCGACCATGCCAGGTCACAGAAACTCTGCGGCACGCCGACTGCTTCAACAAAGTGATGGCTCACGTTGATAAAGAACTCGAAGGCTAACGCAAACCGGTCCTGCATCAGCCGGGTAGAGATGAAGATGCAATCTGAGCCATCAAATTGCACATTGCGGTGGCACATGGCGCGATCGCCCAGGTCGATGGTGTAGCCGGGCGCTACCATCGTCTCCTCGGTTTCTCCAATGGTGAGAGGCACAAAATAATATGCATGCCGAGTGAGCGCGGCAGCGATGGCGTTGGGCACTGCCTGCACGATCGGCTCAAGCTCTTGTGCGGTGATATGGGTATCGGCAAAGATTGCGTAGCACAGACGGTTTTCCGATTGACGCACGGGCGTCTGCTGCGCCACGAGCGACGCCGGTAACAACTCCATTTGGGCGGCTTCAGCCATAACCTAGTATTCTAGCTGAGTGGAGGGGTGTGCATTTCCCCTTTCGAGGCAATTATGAATGTGCAACAGAACCTGCACCAGGTTCGGCCCCCGCAGGCGGGGGGAAAGGTTTTTGGCATCCCATTGGGCGATCTTGGTCTCTTTACCAGCGTTCTGATGGCTTTAACGTTGGGTTTCCTGAGCTTCTTCCTGTTTACCTTTCTGGCCATTGCCGGCCTCGTGATTTACAACGGCATGGGCCACCACGTGGACCTCGCTGACAGCTACAAGTACTTCTCGTTCCCCGCCGGCTGCGTTGTGCTGCTCATCAGCCTCATATTTTTCGGCACCCTTTGGCTTCGGCGCAAGGTTTCCGGAGGCTAGGAGGCCCGCTCCGTGGCTCTTATCACCATTGATCCTGATGCGGTGCAACGCAACCGACTGACAGCCATGGAGGCGGGGGCGCGAGCATGGTGCCAACGCCTGGAAGCAGGCGACATTCTGTACTTTCCCCAAACTCCCATTCGCTTCCAGCCCGAGGACTTGTCTTTTCTGTTGGGCCAGCAGCAGACGGGCAGCACGCTGCACAAGAACATTGCCTACAAGCCGAACCTGGATAGCGTGAGCGGCCTTGACGCCGGCGCCACCAGTGCCGCGGAACTGAAGCAGTTGCAGGCGGTCATGCGCCAGTACTCGCACGATGTGACCCGTTTTCTGACCGGCTTTTTGGCGCCCTACGAGGGACGCTGGCAGCTGGATTACTCGAGCTTCAGGCCGCAGGAGGAGGAGGGCCGGGACTTGCCGCTGCGCCGGCGCAATGACCTGCTGCACACCGACGCTTTCCCTACCAGGCCTACGCGGGGCGCGCGCATACTGCGCTTCTTTAACAACATTCATCCCACGCGCTCACGCGACTGGGTGGTGAGTGACCCCTTTCCAGTGCTTGCGCCGCGGTATGCGCCGCAAGAGATTCCACTTCCCGCCCCCGGCAACTCCGCCGGCCGCGCGCTACGCGCCCTGGCCAAAACCGCGGGTCTCGGTTATGCGATCCCCAGCTTGAAGCGATCGCCCTACGACGACTTCATGATGCGCTTCCACAATTTTCTTAAGGAGAACGCATCGTTTCAGGCGGACTGCCGCAAGGAATACGTGCAGTTTCCGCCCGGCTCCAGCTGGATGGTCTACACAGATATGGTTCCGCATGCGGTTCTCTCCGGGCAGTACGCACTCGAGCAAACCTTCCTGGTCGACCACCAGGCTATGGTTTCTCCGGAATCATCGCCTCTTTCTGTACTCGAGGCCATGACCCATTCCTCACTGGTTTAGATCATTTGGGCCGTTGCTCCAAAACTCGGTCCTGAGTGGGCGCGGTATGGTCGAACACTTGTTGGTTCCGCCCTCGACGGAGGAGGGTACAGACACATATCCTTATGCTTAAAGCAGAAAAATGACAGCGAACGCAGAGTCAATAAAAGTCCATCTTCCCGACGGTTCCGTCAAAGAATTTCCCGCCGGATCCACGCCTCTCGACGTGGCCCAGAGTATCTCACCGCGACTGGCTGCCGCAGCGGTGGTTGCCCGTGTGCGTCCGGCGAACGCAAACGGCGCGGCGAAACCCAGTGACGTGCAGCTCGACACGGCCGGAGACGCGCCCGCCGAAGCCAGCATGTATGCGGCCGAGGAAGCCAACGCCGAGCGCCTGGTGGATTTGAGCACTCCGTTGCACCAAGACATGTGGTTGCAGTTGCTCACCGAGAAGGACGCCGATGCTCTGAAGGTGGTGCGGCACTCTGCCGCGCACGTGATGGCGACGGCGGTACTCGAGCTGTATCCCGAGACCAAGCTGGGCCACGGGCCGGCGACGGACGCCGGCTTCTTTTACGACTTCTACCGGCCCACGCCATTTACTCCTGAAGACCTGAAAGCCATCGAAGCCAGGATGGCGGAAGTGATCGCGCGCAACGAGCCTTTCGTGCGCGAATGGGAGCCGCGCGAGCAGAGCCTGGATCGCTTCAAAACGGGCAACGATTTTATGAAGGCCCACTTCGTGGAACGCTTCACCAGGCCGGGTGAGGAAATTTCGTTCTATCGCAACGGCGCCTTCGAAGATTTTTGCCGCGGGCCCCACGTGCCTTCCACGGGCCGGGTGAAGGCCTACAAAGTGATGAACCTGGCCGGGGCTTACTGGCTGGGGGACGAAAAGAATCCGCAACTGCAGCGTATTTACGGCACGGCGTTTTTTTCCAATAAAGAGTTGGAGCAGCACTTTGCCCGCCTGGAAGAAGCGCAGCGCAGAGACCATCGTGTACTGGGCAAGCAGCTGGATCTTTTCTCCATCCAGGAAGTTGCCGGGCCTGGCTTGATCTTCTGGCATCCCAAAGGCGCCATGGTGCGCAGGATCATGGAAGACTGGATGCGGGACGAGTGTCTCAGGCACGGTTACGAGCTGGTGTATACGCCGCACGTGGCGCGGGTCCATCTTTGGCAGATCAGCGGTCATGAAGGCTTCTACTCGCAGAATATGTTTACGCCGATGGAGCTGGACGACGCAGACTACCGGATGAAGCCGATGAACTGCCCGTTCCACATTCTCATCTACAAGAATTCTCCCAAGAGCTATCGTGATCTGCCGGTGCGTTACGCGGAGCTGGGCAATGTGTATCGCTATGAGCGCTCCGGCACCATGCATGGCCTGCTGCGGGTACGTGGGTTCACCCAGGATGATGCGCATATCTTCTGTTC
>DASRRN010000555.1:0-3841 GCA_035695685.1 Acidobacteriaceae bacterium
TTGCTCATTTAAGCCTTCTCGATGGAGACTTGCCGGGCCTTTTCAAGGACGGAGTCAACGCCACCGCAAAGCTTGAACTGAAGCCAGGCGTCTATCGCATTCGTGAAGTCGTCACTGATTCCGTAGACCACCATCTGACAACCCACTCCACGGCCATCAAGATTCCCTAGAACGTGGTCACTCCTGCGAAGCGAGCCTTTGCGCCATGAGAGCGTGTGTGAGAACCCCAGATTTTTGAAGACAGTATCCATCGGAAGGTGTGAGCACGGTTTATGAAAGCCGTACCTCGGGGGCTAAACAGGCTGCGGAAAAAGTCCCTGTACGAAGGGCACGGCTTTAAGCCGTGCCGTAAATTCCTCCGACGTACGCGGCTTTAGCCGCTGAGGTACGGCTTTTGCTGCCGTTTCCAAGCGACTGAGCGCGAGGAATGATAGAAAAAGCGTCCCTCAGAGGCTAAAGCCCTCATCTTTTCGATTCTTGTACGGCACGGCTGAAGCCGTGCCCTTCGTTCAGAGTTGTTTCGTAGCAGGCAGAGAGCGTAGCGGATGGATCTGCGGTTTGTTTCCGGTTCTCACGCAGACTCACCAGACCTCCCCTGGCGATGATGTGGCGATTTAGCGACAATTTGTGGAACAATACGCCGCTCTTGTTCGTAATCGCATCATGGGAAATGACATGCGTTTCGCCTTGCGTATGATTCTCTCCCATCGCTGGTTTTCAGCCGCCGTAGTGGCAACCCTGGCGATGGGCATCGGCCTCAACACCATGGTCTTCACCCTGGTCAACGCGGTGTTGCTCAAACCTGTGGCGGTCCCGGGAGGCGCACGGCTGGTGACGATCAGCAATCTCAATCATACCCATGGCGAACAGACGTTTCGCCTCTCGCTGCCGGACCTCCGCGACTACCGGGCGCAAGCTAGTTCCTTCGAAGCGCTCGAAGGCGCTAGCGATGAGGAAGGGGTCTTGAGCGAGCGCGGTAATCCTCCGCAGGCCTACCACCTGGAGCGGGCATCGTCCGGCATGTTTGACATGCTGCACGTCCATCCGGCACTGGGCCGCGGATTTCTACCCACTGACGACAAGCCCGGGGCTGCCCCCGTACTCCTGCTGGGATACGGCATTTGGCGAGACCGTTACGGCAGCTCCCCGAGCGTGATTGGCCGCGCGGTACGCGTGGATGAGAAGCCGGCCACCATCATTGGCGTCTTGCCCAGCGGCTTCAAATTTCCCGCCAATACCGATATGTGGATGCCGCTGCTGTCCACTGCTGAACTTGAAAAGCGCGATAACCGCCAGCTTCAGGTCTTTGCCATGCTGAAACCGGGAGTCCGGATATCGCAGGCGAGCGTCGAGCTCAATGCAATTGCCCGCCGCCTCTCAGCTCAGTATCCCGACACCAACAAAGACTTCACCGCCAGCGTCGAAACCTTCAATCAGCACTATAACGGCGGGGGCATTCGCATCATTTTCCTGCTTATGCTTGCTGCCGTCGGATTCGTGCTGTTGATTGCCTGCGCAAACGTGGCCAATATGATGCTGAGCCGTGCTCTCGGGCGCCAGCGGGAGATGTTCATCCGCACAGCGCTCGGCGCTTCGCGATGGCGAGTCATCCGTCAACTGCTCATCGAGAGCGTGCTGCTTAGCACGCTGGGCGGCATCCTTGGACTGTCCCTGGCCCTGCTCGGAGTGCACTGGTTCGATCTCGCTACACGAGACGTGGGCAAACCCTACTGGATACAGTTCACAATGGATTACTCCGTCTTCGGCTACTTCGCGGCATTGTGTATCGTCAGCGGATTGTTGTTCGGCATCGCGCCGGCCTTGCATTCTTCCCGTGTGGAACTGAACGAAGCCCTGAAAGAGGGCGCCCGTAGCGTCGGCAAACCTCGCGGCGCCTGGTTTTCAGCGGTGCTGGTTGTCTTTCAGTTCGTGGTCACGCTCGTGCTGCTCAGCGGCGCTGGAGTGTTTGTCCATAGCCTGCTCCTGAGCCTCTCCGCCAATCCGTCCGTGCCCGCGGATCAGCTGATGACCGCGCATCTCGATCTCCCGAAAGAGCGCTACAAGGACATCGACGCCCGGCAGCACTTCTATGATCAACTCGTACCGCGTCTGCGGGCACTTCCTGGCGTAACTCACGTGGCCATCACCTCGAACATGCCGGGCCTCGGCTCGGCGGAACGTCAAATCGAGATCGAGCATTCCGCGATCGATGTCAAGGCAAACCGTCCTGAGGTCGCACTCGTGCTGCAGTCGCCGGGCTACCTCGACGCCATTCGTTTGCCCCTGCTGCTTGGCCGCGACTTCAACCAGACCGATGGCATGACCGGCCGCAAATCCGCAATTCTCACCCGCGCGTGCGCCCAACACTTCTGGCCTAATCAGACCGCTATTGGCAAACGCTTCCGCCTCTATGACGACAACAAAGCCGGCGACTGGATCACCGTCATCGGTGTCTCCGCCAACCTGGTTCAGGACCTCAACGACAACGACCCCAAGCCGCTGCTCTTTGAGCCTTTCCGCCAGGAAGGTTGGAGTGGCATGGCCCTCCTTGTGCAATCGACTGTCGATCCCACAACTGCAGTGCGTGCCGCTGTCCAGAATCTCGATCCGGACCTGCCTCTCCGCGACGTGTCCATGCTGACCGGGGCGGTGGAGCATCGGGAATGGTTTCTCCACCTCTTTAGCAGGGTGTTCTTGGGCTTTGCGTTGATTGCCCTGTTGATGGCGTCGGTGGGCTTATATGCGGTGATCGCGCACGCCACCGGCAGCCGCACGCAGGAGATCGGCGTGCGCATGGCGTTAGGAGCGAATGCGCGCAACATTATGATGCTGGTGATGAAACGTGGGCTGTGGCAAATTGCCGCAGGTCTCGTTCTTGGCCTCGGCGCGGCACTCCCGGTAACGCGCCTCATCGCCAGTCTTCCCATTGGCGTCTCACCATCAGACCCTATCATCTTCCTCGTGGTCGCCTCAGTTCTGGCTGCAGTCGGCCTCGTCGCCTGCTGGCTGCCTGCTCGCAGAGCAGCGGCGCTGGACCCGGTCAAGGCCATTCGCTACGAATAAAACTGAACTGATCTATTGCTCGCGGAGGACGCCAGCCGGGTCGATATGCAGGGCACGGCGAACGGGGTTCACAATGGAGACCAGTCCCGTCAGAAGCATGGTGAATGCAACGGCACATAGGACGATGGGATCGAGTGCTGAGGCCTGGTAGACAACAGCGGACAGGAGGCGGCTAGCTGCGGCGCCGAGTATTAATCCGATCATTGATCCTATGCTGAGCAACATGAGCATGCGTCCGAGAGCCGCAGCTAGAATCTGCTTGGCCTGGGCGCCCAGGGCGACACGGATGCTTAGTTCGCGAAGACGTTTGGTGACTGAGTAGGAGGCAAGGCCAAACGTGCCGGTGATGGAGAGCAGAAGTCCGAATGCACCGAAAAGGCTGAGAGCCACGGTTGCTACCTGGGCTGGAAAAAGCTGCAGGCCGAGTTGGCTGCTCCAGACGCTCGAATCCTGGATAGGGATCGCGGGGTCGAGATCGAGGATTGTTTTGCGAATGGCAGCCGCCATTTCGCGGCCGGTTACGCCGGTACGATCGGGATGGGTACGAACTATGAGCGTGGTTGAGGTGTTCCCTTCCTGCGCAATGGGAAAGAATATGGCTGGCTTCGGCTCCTCGTTGAGGGTTTCGTATTTGCCATTCGCCACGACGCCCACAATCTGGATGGGGTGGCCGGGTAGAGTTTTGAAGTAGCGGCCAATGACATGGTCAGCGTGGAAAAGACGCCGTGCGAATTCCTGGTTGACGATGGCGACTGGGGGACTCTTTGCCGTGTCAGCG
>DASRRN010000556.1:0-3533 GCA_035695685.1 Acidobacteriaceae bacterium
CCGCGGCCACCACCCCTGCCGCTTCATGCCCCATGACAAGAGGCGGAATGCGCCTTCCGGAGGTGCCGTCGTAGCCATGTACGTCGCTGCCGCAGATGCCACAGGCGGCGACCCGCACCAGGATCTCGTCCGGGCCGGGCACAGGCGCGGGAAGATCTGCGATATCAAGCTGGTTGTACTGCGAAAGGAGCAAAGCTTTCATAGTTGAAAGGGTACATGGTTGGTAGCCGCATCCTCAAGCAAGGGCCGCGGGGTCCATGTACGATGGTTCTACCGCCGGTCCCCCCATGAGTACACGCAGTCTTAAACGCAGACTGATTGCAGGATTTGGCGCCAACACCTTCAGCCGGTTCTCCACCACACTCACCCAGATTTTCTCCGTGCCCGTCTTCCTCAGTCACTGGGGCGTGCACCTGTACGGGGAATGGATTCTGCTCAATACGATTCCGAGCTATCTCGGGCTCAGCGACGTAGGGTTCGGCAGCGTGGCCGGCAACGAGATGACCATGCTGGCGGCGGCAGAGAACTTTGACGAGGCCCTGGTCGTCTTCCAGAGCGTCTGGGTGCTGACTACGGTGATTACCAGCCTGCTTGGGCTGCTGCTGATCGCGACGGTGTGGGTACTTCCTTTAGGTACCTGGCTACACATGCACGCGATCAGCGCCGGAGACGCGAGGCTGATCGTCTTACTGCTTGGCCTGGCCGTTCTGCTGGGCATGCAGGAAACCTTGTTTCAGGCGGCGTTTCGCTGCGTGGGCAAATATCCGTTGGGGACTATGGCCAAGAGCCTGGTGGTGCTGGCAGCGTTCTTGAGCACCATGATTGGGGTCGGGCTGCACCTTTCGCCTGTGCCGGTCGCCGTGCTGTACGTGGCGGTCAATGCGGTGGGGGTATTCGCCTTATGGATTCTTCTCCGCCACGAAGTGCCCTGGATCCGTTTTGGCATTCGGCACGCGCAATGGGGGGTCATTCGCCGTCTGACCGGACCGGCGATCTCATTCATGAGTTTCCCGCTGGTGAACGCCCTGAACCTGCAGGGGATCCTGGTGGTGATCGGCTACGTGATGGGTCCCATCGCGGTGGTGACCTTCAATACAGCGCGGACTATCTCCAGGAGCGCGGCCCAGGGAATGAACCTGATCAACAACTCGATCTGGCCGGAAATGTCTGCAGCTTTTGGCATAGGAGCCATGGATGTTGCGCGCATGCTCCACCGGCGCGCGTGCCAGATTTCGCTGCTGCTGTGCCTGGGGATTACGCTGGGGGTGGCGTTTTTGGGCGATTGGATCTGGCGAGTGTGGACCGTCGGTAAAGTGCCAACTGACCCTGTGTTGCTGAACATCATGCTGTTGCAAATGGTCGTTTCGGCTTTTTGGTTCACCAGCTCGGTGGTGCCCATGGCCACCAACCAACATCAGAGGATGGCGCGGGCGATGCTGAGCGCCACCTGCCTGGCGTTGGTGCTTGCCTGGGTATTGATGCATATCCCATCACTTGGCCTGCGGGGCGCGGCCATCGCGCTGGTGGCTGGGGATCTATTTACGGCTGTCTATGTGTTACGGGAGAGCCTTCGATTGCTGGGGGATAACCTGGCAGAATTTATGCGCAGCATGTTGGATTTGTCGCTGGTGCCGCGGTTGTGGAAACGGTCGAAGGTACCCTTAGGCAACGAGGATTAGCGGGAGCTTTAGAGGCTGCGAAAAGGGACGATTCAGCAAAACGAAATGAAAAGCGGACCTCAGCGCAGTTGATTTACTCTGTTCTTCGTGCGGGCTGAAAAAACTGCGGCTTGCGGGAAATCAGTCCCCTCAGCGGCTAAAGCCCAATTCATTTCAATGCAAATATGTACGGCCTAAAAGGCCGTACCCTTCAAAAAGACGTACCTCGGGGCCTGAGGGCCTCATCAGTCCCACATTTAAGGGCACAGCTTGAAGCTGTCCTTAGTTCGGATTTTTCCACAGCTGGGTGAAGCAGATCCGATTGCAATGGACGGCCAGGCATCAGGGTATCAACGCTGCAGGAAGCAGACTCTGTCGGTCCAGTCCCAATCGCGAGCTTGTTTAACCAGTACGCCCAGAGATTGAACCAAGCCTCCGCGACCCCGGGTGAGATGTGCTCATCCAGAAGAAGCTTGAGCATCTCAGGGTTTCGTATTTTTTTTCACGGTAAATTCGAGCGCCTGCGGCAACATACGCTTCAGTGCCGTAAAATCCACCGCACTGCATTCGGCAAGCGCCTGAGCGATCTCCTCAGGAAACGCCTCGGCGTAATTAACGGCTGCCTGCACCTTCGCTGCTGGCCAACGCAAATGTTTCGCAGTAGCCGTCAGGTCGTGCTGGTAGCTTCGGACCAGTAACATGATCTCCCAAACAGCAAGACTGCTGCCCTGGATGCATGCTTGCCGGCCGACGGCTGAATCGCGGAAGTCGATAAAGGCAAATTCCGAGCGACGCAACCCTTCCTCTACCAAACGCGCGCTTGCATCGCTCGGTGTCCAGCCATACCGGTTCGCCATGCGTTTCAGGCGATTCCCGCTCGCCACGGGAAGACGCATGCTGATCACCGTCGAATGAGCGGAACTCACAGCAACCCTCGCAGGTAACTCTTGTAAGTATTGTAGCTTTACGCGAGCAGCACGGTCTCGCGGTCTTCAGACTTTTTCGGCAGACTCCGGGACGGCGGCGGCCGCGGCCTGGAAACCTATTTTGGAATGGGTTCCGTCACAGAATGGCTTGTTGGTGGAGGCTCCGCAACGGCAGAGAGAGATGGCGGGCTTGCCAGTAAGATCGAGTTGTTTCCCGTCGGAATCAATCAACTTGATGGGACCTTCTACGCGCAAAGGTCCGTTCGGTCGCACCGTTATTGTTACTTCACCCTCAGCCATGAGCACCCCAGTTTAGAGATATGAGTTCGATTTGAGTCTAGCAGCCGGCAATACGAAATTAGTCGCTGTCGAGATTTTGCGTGGCTTTGGGTTCTTCTTGCGGTGGTTTTGGCTGGGGTACCTGAGTATTCCCCGGGGTGCCGGTAGTTGAACTTGGAACCGGCCCGGTAACGTTCGAGGTCTGGCCAACTTTTTGGCCTTTCCAGCCAGTTGTACTGACATTTTCGGCAGTGCTGCCGGTAACGCAACCCAGTACCGCTCCGCAAGACACAAGCAACAAGAGGACAGCTGCTCTGAACATGATTTCTCCTTGAGAGCGATTTTATATGGAGAGTGGAATTTGGAGGCAAGCACGGAGAGGAGAAAGAACGCAGGAAGGATTACCGAGAACAGGCCGTGATCTTGCGGGGCCAATATTCAGACTGGGAAGCCGAAGGAAAAGACGGCGATTAAGCCGTCTTTTCCTTCTTAAAGCTAGACTACAAACTACAGAACCTGAACGTTCTCTGCCTGCCAACCCTTAGGGCCTTTGGTGACGTTGAACTGAACCGCCTGGCCTTCTTGAAGAGTGCGGAAGCCGTTTGCTTGAATCGCTGTGTGGTGCACGAAAACATCCTCACCATTTGCACGGCTCAAAAAGCCGAACCCC
>DASRRN010000557.1:0-7021 GCA_035695685.1 Acidobacteriaceae bacterium
TCCCCGCGAATGCAAATACCCTTCCCGATCACCGTCCCCGAACTGTTCATCATTGGTGGTGCCCTCCGATTGCCACAACTGTATGGGTCGCAAGAGGGGGTCGCAATCACCGAAACGTCGCAGATGGTTCCTTTGGTGACACGGTGCTATTCAAGGTAGAGAGGGAAAGAATCTGCCGGCCGGCGGGGTCAAAGTTCGCCGGCGCAAGCCACTGCTCGAAGCTAGCCCGGCGCTGGGGCCATTCCGAATCCAGCATGGAAAACCACGCGGTGTCGCGGTTGCGGCCCTTAACGATCATGTGCTGGCGAAAGACTCCCTCGAAGACGAAGCCCAGACGCAGGGCAGCGCGGCGGGACGGCTGGTTGAAAGCATTGCACTTCCATTCGTACCGGCGATAGCCCAGATTCTCGAAAACGTGGCGCGCCATGAGATACATCGCCTCGGTCGCGCCGCAACTCCGCTGCAGCGCAGGAGAAAAAATAATGTTGCCAACCTCGATCACCCGGTTGGCAGGATCGATCCGCAAGTAGGAAGCTTGCCCGACCGGAGTGCCGGTGGCGTTTTCCACAATGGCGAAGAAGAGCGGGTCGGTGGATTGTTGCTTCTTATCGAATGCAGCGTCAAAATCTGCCCGGCTGCCGAACGGACCGTCGCCCATATAGCGCCACAGGGCCTCCGTTTCCGGTCCGTGGGTGGCTTGGTAAAGTGACTCTGCCTGGGTCGGCCGATCGAAAGGCCGAAGGGTGACCACCCGGCCGGCAAGCACAGCGGGTTGCGGCCGGGGAGCCGGAGAAGAGTCGACCACAATGCCGATCTCGCTCATGCACCGATACTAGCAACAGGACGGATATCACTGCCCCGAGTAGTAACCGGCCCGCGTCTGTACTTCCAGATCCTTCTTCTTAGCGGTCAAATGTATGGAGTGGTAGCCGCTTTGCTGGTCCTTGGGCGGCGTATAACCCAACATGAACTGGGTGCGTAATTCCTCGGCGATCTGGGCATAGATGTCGTCCACCGAATCCTTCTTTTTGGCCTCGAAGTACCGTCCCCCAGTCTCGTGGGCGATTTGCTGCAGGATCTTCTTGCCATCGGGTCGTCTCACCTGTTCGTTGGGATAGCGGCCTCCACCCGGATAGCCTCCGCCCGGATAGCCTCCTGGATAGCGACCTCCTGGATAGCCACCTCCCGGATAGCCTCCTCCGGGATAACCGCCGCGCCTCCCCATGCCGGGGTTATCTCCGTAATCGTGGTCCTCATGCCCTCCTATATAGATGGCGTAGACCACCGTCTCAGCCTTCTGGGCTGCCTCGATGGCGCTGTTCAGGGTCTCCTGGCTGCCCCGATCCTCTCCATCGGTCAGAACAACGATTGCCTTCCGGCCGGTCTGCTTCTTTGCTACTTCGTCGCAAGCAAGAAAAATGGCGTCGTAGAGCTTCGTGCCGCCGCCTCGCGCGCCCCGGTGCGACCCCGAGCCCTGATCGTTGGTCGGGGTGCTCTCGACCGACTGTTGGGTTTCAATGAGGCCCACCGCTTTCTCCAGCTTGGCGTGATCGGACGTCAGGTCCTGCAGCAGCTCGATCTCGCGATCGAAGTGGATCACGAAGGCCCGATCCATCGGCCTGGTGATCATCTGGTCAAGAAAGCTCCTGCTGGCACTGCGTTCCCGGTCGATATTGTCTCGCTCGCTCATGCTGGTATCGACCAGCAGACCCACCGTCAAGGGTAGATTCGTATCCAGATTGAAATAGCGGATTGATTGTGGCTTGCCGTCCTCTTCCAGCTCAAAATCATCTTTGGTGAGATCGCGTACGATTTTGCCCTTCTTGTCGCGGACCGTCACCGGCAACGTGACCACTTTTACGTTGACCGGAATCGTGGTTACAGGCGACGCCGGGCTCTGGGCCGGCGAGGTGGGGGCGGACGGCGGCCCACTCGAGTTCTGGGATTGGACTGCTGGAGCCAGAAGGAGCAAGCAAAACAGCGGGGGGATACGCGTCAGACCCATGCCCACCTTAGACGACACCGGCGCTCGTCTTGTCACCTTTCATCCGCATAGACGGGGGTCGCATGCGTCCGGTTTGCAGTCGATAGCCGGGCGCGATAACATCAGAATGATGGATTGCTGCGCCTATCCTTATGGTGAGCACCGTTCCATACTAGTTGGTTCTCAGCGCGGAAGTGGTGAAATTGGCAGACACACCATCTGCCTCAACCCGTTCTTCCGACCTGAGCTACGTTCTAGAGAACAAGCAACCAATCTACTGGAGGTCCCTTCGGCCCCGATCAGTTCTCTAACTTCTCGTCATGAATGCGACGGAGAAATACCAAGTTATCGTCTCGGAAGAGCGGACTGACAGCGCCGACTCGACGGCAGGCCTTCATTTGCTTTGGATGGGTCGACGTGAGAACTGATTGCCAGTTTTCTCGCTAGATCATTCCTAGTCTCTGGCTTTGTGCAGTTTGCAAGGTGTTAAGAGGGGTTTACGAGAGGGGGTTACCAGGTGGTTACGGGTTTGTTGTTTTTTTGCACTTGAAGATGGTAACCTACAGGTAGACAAGACAGATAACCGGCCCGGGAAGAACGACCTTGGCAAGAACCTTGAGGAAGCCGGTAGTACTAGATCGCACGGTGAATTGCCTAAGGGACCTCGGTTACTAAGGAGCACGGCCCATCAATACGCCGTCCACTCGCTAACGCCGGTTTTAGGCCGCTGACCGACGGGCCCCAAGCAAGCCAAATTCAATCCAATGTTCTGGTAGAGGCAGCTTGATCGACGCCAGCCCGAGCGTCATCCCAACACCTCTAAACCTCAGAACCACTGCGGACATAGGTGCGACTGAGTAATGCAGTATTGTCTTGTTTGCACCAGCTCGCGACAGCAAAGAAAACCTGCGTGGATTGTGGGGCCGGTAGTCTCCGATCGGCTTGCATTCCTGAGGAACCAAGGCATGTCTTCCACCGCATATGTTTCTGAGAGCTCCGTTGCTAATGCGGAGCAAGCCCCCATCCAGTTGGCAATCGTTGACGATTGCCCCTTGCTGGTCTTCGGTATGGATCGACTCCTCGCATCCTGTCAGGACATTTCCGTGGTAGCCGTGTGTACCCGCTTTCCTGACCTGCTCGCCGAAACGGCCTTGAAGCGGCCTGAGATCGTCCTCTTCGGTTGTGAGGTAACTTCCGATAAACTTGCACAACAGTTGCTGGCCATTGCCGAACACAATCCAGAAGCAAAAGTCATTGTTTTCACCGGCAATCAAAATCTCGAATACCATGAAGAAGCTCTGCGCAACGGGGCGCGCGGCGTTCTCTTGAAATATTGTGCGCCGGAGCTGATCGCCAAAAGTCTGCGCAAGGTCTATCGGGGGGAGCTCTGCTTCGACCGCGCTTTAACCGACCGCATGCTGGGCACCTTCGTGCGCCGCAAACAGCCCGAGCCTCCGTCGGAAATCTCGCGGATTGCCTCCCTCACCGGACGGGAGAATCAGATCATCCGCCAGATATGCGAAGGTATGCGCAACAAAGAAATCGCCTACAATCTGCACATCAGCAATGCCACGGTGGCCAACCATCTGACTGCGATTTATCGCAAGCTGGGTGTGGCCGACCGCACAGAACTACTGCTTTACGCCCAACGTAATCGCCTCTTCTCCCTGGAAGCGGCGTCCAATCACCACGGTTGAACTTGTGTTTTCAACAGCAAGGGATCGATTCCCAGGCAAGGGCCCGTCGCGCCCGGACCGGCGCTGCCGATGCCATAGTAGTTGAGTCCGGCGGCCTGGGCTTGCAATCGATTGAAGACGTTTTTGCCATCGAGCAGAATAGGCAGCCGTAGAAGCTTTTTGACCCGCGAGAGGTCCAGGTCAAAGAACTCCTGCCACTCCGTCAACACCAGAAGAGCGTCTGCGCCTGTGCAAGCTTCATAAGCGCTGCCGGCAAAGGACAGGTTCTGTAGCTTCGGCAGTGCCGTCTCGGCCCGCACCATCGCAGCCGGATCAAAGGCCACAATCGTGGCCCCAGCGTATAACAGGTCAGACACGATCTCCAGGGCCGGAGAGTTGCGCACATCATCTGTTCCTCCTTTAAAAGCCAGACCTAATACGGCAAGCCTCTTGCCACGGATGTTCCAGACCGCCTCTCGCACCTTTTTGAGAAAGCGCGTCTTTTGGTCAGCGTTGATCTCCATGACCGCCGTCAGCAGTTTGAAGTCATACCCTACGTCCCACGCGGCCGACCGGAAAGCCAATACATCTTTGGGAAAGCATGAGCCGCCATAACCAATTCCTGGGCTCAGGAAGCGCTGGCCAATGCGCGAGTCGGAACCGATTCCTTCGCATACTTCGCGAATGTCTGCCTGCACTTCCTCGCACACGTTGGCGACTGCATTGATAAACGAGATCTTCATCGCCAAAAAGGCGTTGCACGCGTGCTTAATCAATTCAGCACTCTTGACGCTGGTTGAGATCAGGCGTACAGGGCCATGGTGCGGCCCCGAGATAGCACCTTCCCATGTGTAGTAGCTGCCATCTATCAGCGGACGATAGACCTCCTGCAAAGCGGCGCGGCTCCGCTCACAGTCGGCCCCAACCACAATCCGGTCGGGAAAGAGGAAATCGGAGACTGCTGTGCCTTTGCGGAGAAACTCCGGATTCGACGCCAGGCTGAAGCTGCCTCGTCCTCTCCCATACAACAACATGGTCCGTTTAACTGCGTCACAGGTACGTGCGGGAACAGTGCTTTTCTCCACCACAACTTTGTCGCCCTCAAGCGACAACGCAAGCTCGCGCGCTACTGCTTCGACGCAAGAAAGGCAGGCATCACCATTCGCCGCCGGCGGCGTTCCTACGGTTATGAACGCGATTTCCGCGCTCTTGAAGGAACTCTGGATATCACTCGAGAAACGGATCCGCGTTCCACCGTGGCGCTCGAATAATTCCGCCAACGATTCTTCGTAAATGGGTGTCTGGCCGGCGCGGAGGCTGTTCACCTTGCTCTCATCGTTGTCCACCAGGGTGACATGATGGCCAAGCTCAGCAAAACAGACCGCCGAAACCAGTCCTACATAACCTGCCCCTATCACCAAAATGTCCATCGTCGTGTCCTTCCGTGGTCGCAGCTATTGCGAAAAAGGCAGCTTGAAGGGGGCAACCATACGCCAGGGGCTAAAAAGAGCGTGTGAGAGCCGCATTTTCAAATAGCAAAGCACCGCAGGGGCAAACCCGTCCCCTGAAGAACGACTTGAGCGGTGCGCGCCAGAATCTTCAGGTCCAGCCACAAGGTCCAATTTCCACATACGTGAGATCAAGCGCTACATATCGATCGAACGAGGGGTCCTGCCGTGCCCGAACCTGCCACAAGCCTGTGAGTCCAGGTAGCACCTCTAAACGGCGCAATATGTTGCCGAGATGATTTGGGCCCAAAATCAAGATGTTTTTTGTGTCTGCTCTCCGCTGGTGTCTCAATTGAAGGATGTGACGCCAAGTTGTTCTCGAGACACACAGAAGCACCGTGGTAAAGCCAATGAGATAGTCGAGTATTGCGCGCGAAGCCGTTGTATGCGCATCACGTACATGGAACCGCACAACAGCAATCCTGTGGCAGCGCTGGCCTCTATCGTCCGACGGTGTTCATGCCAGGACTTCCGCTTTCTCCGCGGGACGTATATAGCCCGAATTGCCTGACCGTGGCGAGATGGGTGCAGGTCACGCGCAGTACTGCGAACACCAACGAGTTGTGCTTGCGGCGCCCTTGTTTCGTTGGAATTATGTTACGGATTGGGGATCAAAACCGATGTGCAGTTTAGTTAGGCCGCGCAGGCCGGCGTTCTCTCGCCATTCCAGTTTGCGACTTAGTAATACGGGATTCTTAAGCCGCCGCAAGAGTGTGTTGAAAGCAATCTGGCCCTCCATGCGGGCCAACGGCGCTCCGAAACAAAAATGCGCTGCCCAGCCGAACGCCAAGTGCCGATTGTCAGAACGAAGCAAATCCAGGCGATCCGGGTCGGGAAACCGATTCGGATCGCGATTTGCGGCAGCCAGAGCTGCTACAACTTTGGCACCCCTGCGGAGGTTCTTGCCTCCAAGCTCCATATCTGCCGATGCGATGCGCGCGGTGTGCTGTACAGGAGACTCGTAGCGCAGCAATTCCTCCACAGCGGAGTCAACGATCTCGGGATGACTCCGCAGTTGATCCAGGGAATTGGGGTGGCGCAGAAGCGTCAGAAAGCCGCTCGCTATAAGGTTCGTGGTTGTCTCATGACCTCCAATGAGGGTGATGATGGTATTGGCGATCACTTCCTCTTCGGAGAGCCGTTGGCCATCAACCTCCGCCGTCATCAGCGAGTAAATGAGGCCATCAACAGGACACCGGCGCAGCTCTTGTACCCTGGTGGCGACATAGCTCTTTAATTCTTCGAGGCTTTGTACGATCTCGGCAACCCTTCTGGGATTGTGCTGGAAGTTGCCCAGCAGTTCAGCGAGATCGAGCACCCAGGCATGAAGCCGGCGATGATCTTCCGCAGGAAGACCGAGCAGCCGTGCGGTAACGGTGGCCGGATACGGATTGGCAAAATCAGCGATCATATCCATTTGCCCAGAAGCAATGACCTTGTCGATAAGCTCCTGGGCTATGGATTGGATCACCGCACGCAGCCCCTCCACTCTGCGGGGTGTGAACGCCGCCGAACAGATGTTGCGCAGGCGGGTGTGCTGGGCGCCATCCATGAACATCATCTGCCGCCGCATGACCTCGGCAAAGGGCTTCATGACAGGCAGTTCGAGGCGGTCGAGAAGCTCCTCGGCGGGAGTGCGGTCGGCGGAGCAATTCATCAGGACCGCAAGGGCCTCAGGGTAGCTCGTCACTACCCACGCGTGCATATAAGGATCCCAATGGACCGGGTCATAACTGCGCAGGGAGTGATAATGAGTGAATGGATCGGCTAATATCTCCGAGTCGAGTACGCGGAGGAGACTAAGGTTCCGATCATTCATCTCCGTAGCCGATTTTAGGGGGAAATCCGGCATT
>DASRRN010000558.1:0-3391 GCA_035695685.1 Acidobacteriaceae bacterium
GCCAGAGTGCATTAGGAGTGCAGTCCTTCGAGCTGGGATTGCGTAGACAATCCTGCGAAATGGCGTTTTGAGGAAGGCTGAGCTCAGGGCTTAAAGAGTGTGCGTGAGAACAGGAAGGAAAGCGTAGACTGCATTCCGCGACGCTCCGGGGAAAGTGCTGCCCTCAGGGGCTATCGATTCCTGCAAAAATAATGTCCGAGTCAGTCTATTTCGAGCCAGTTTCAAAAAGCGCTTTGTATCAGGGCCCGACTTCAGTCAGGCCCTAAAAGCCGCAAATGAGGAGGGCTTTAGCCCCTGCGGCGCTATTTCCCTCTCAGTTCGCCTTCGGCCAGCGTTCAGCAGCTCAGCCGGCCAGCAGGACATCACTTATGCAGCATTCAATAAAGAGGGTGTGAGAACCGGAAGAGAAACAGCAGGTCCCTCCACTTCGCTACGCTACGGTCGGGATGACACATTTTTTTTCAAGGAAAATGTCCAAAAACGGTCAAAGGAATAGATTTCAATAGTCCGACAGAAGTGTCATCCCGACCGCAGCGTACCCGGATTTCCTGCCACGCAGCATCGGACAAAGCCGCATGTGCGCCTTTCTCTTTAAGGAAAGGCGCATGAGATCAGCCAACGCCACCAAGGTCTACAGGAAATCCGGGGTAGCGAAGTTGAGGGACCTGCTGTTCTCTTCCGTCCTCATAGACTCTATAAAGCCCGTACATACAGGGAAAGATAGACATACGTCAGGGGCTTTAAAGGCCAGATGATTTTGCCGGGTGTCTCTGTACGGGCCAAACCCGTACCTACCAGATCGTACGGTCGGGATGACAATTTTAGTTTGCGGTTAAGGCGAAGGTGCGCCGGCATTTGCTGCTTGTGGAGGGCGCGTTGACAGGCCTTCTGATTGGCTCCTATAGTGGGCCGTACCTAAGGGGGAACACTCGAGAGTGCAGACGGAAGTCGATCTGTTTCGCGCCATCACTGAGAATCTCTATACGGCGGTGCTTGGCGATGTATTGGATGTCCTGGGTTATACCCGCCAATTTCTGCCTCAACCAGTCCAAGCGATGAAGGAGAGCATGCGGGTAGTCGGTCGGGCGATGCCGGTCCAGATCGCCGACACGTGGAGCAAGCAAGTGGATCCGTTCGGCCTGATGACGGCAGCCCTGGACCAACTGCTGCCGGGCGAGGTCTACGTCGCTACGGGAGGTTCTCAGAATTGTGCCGCCTGGGGGGAAATCCTTACTGCGACTGCTCGCACACGCGGGGCTGTGGGTGCGGTGATTGACGGATACCACCGCGACACGGTGCGCGTCCTGGAGCAGAATTGGCCGGTTTTCAGCCGCGGCCGGTACGCGCAGGACGCAGGCGTCCGTTCCAAGATTGTGGCCTATCGGTGCCCGGTAGAAATTGGTGGAGTCCACATCGAACCCGGCGATTTGATTTTTGGGGATATGGATGGCGTGCTTGCTGTGCCCCGTAATATCGAAGAAGAAGCGGTCGCACGCGCGCTCGAAAAAGCACGCGGCGAAAAGGTAGTGCGTAAAGCAATCGAAGCCGGTTCTTCCAGTACGGACGCGTTCCGCAAGTACGGCATCCTTTGAGATGGGGCATTCGGTAAAGGCGTGGAAGCAAGCATGTCACAAGTCACGGTAACGGATGGCCGCCTCTTGTTTCTTAACGCGAAAGACAATGTGTGCACTGCCATCACTCCTATCGCCGGCGGCACAACGCTCGAGATAAGTGGACAGACCGTTCTATTGAAGCAAGACATTCCGCTAGGGTTCAAGATAGCTTCCTGCAATATCGCTCGAGACGAATCGATCGTAAAATATGGGGTTTCGATAGGGTCCGCAACGCGAGATATTGTACGGGGAGACCTCGTTCATCTGCATAACATGAAGAGCGATTACCTGCCCACTTATACGCTTGACAAGGAAGATAGCCATGCCCGGTGACCAGGAACTGCGTGGGTATCTTCGCGACGACGGACGCAAGGGCATTCGCAATTATGTTGCCGTATGTTACCTGGTGGAATGTGCCCATCATGTATCCCGTGCAATCGTGAATTCTTTTCCCGACCGCGGAGTCCATCTGATCGGTTTTGGAGGTTGCTACCCCAACGCCTATGCTTCGCGCATGCTGCGGAGCCTCTGCACTCATCCTAATGTTGGGGCGGTCTTGCTGGTCTCTCTGGGTTGCGAAAGCTTTGATCGGGCGGATCTCGAAGAGGCGATCCGGCAAAGCGGACGGCCCGTCGATACGCTGGTCATTCAGCAGGCGGGCGGAACTCGCAAGACTATTGAAAAGGGGCGAGTGTGGATCGAGTCCACGCTTGCAGGGATGAAGCCGTTTCCCGATACGCCGATGAGGGTGAACGAGCTGGTTGTTGGCACTGTTTGTGGAGGCTCGGACTCAACCAGTGGCATCACCGCAAACCCGGCCATTGGCCGTGCATTCGACCTGCTGACCGCGCAAAATGCGACGACTATCTTTGAAGAGAGCGGAGAACTGATTGGCTGTGAACACATCATGGCGCAACGTGCAGTAAGGCCCTCCCTGGCGGACGAACTGATTGCCGTAGTCGCCAAGGCGGCAAAATACTATGCCACCCTGGAGCATGGTAGCTTTGCGCTGGGAAATGCGGAGGGGGGACTCACCACGCAGGAAGAAAAGTCCATGGGGGCCTATAGCAAGAGCGGCAGTTCGAAGATTTGCGGCATCCTCAAACCGGGAGATGTTCCTCCTGCCGGTGGCCTGTATTTGCTCGACATAGTCCCCGACGGCCCGGTTCGGTTTGGCTTTCCGAACATCAACGACAATGCGGAGATTGCGGAACTGATCGCGTGTGGCTCGCACGTGATTTTATTTTCGACGGGGCGGGGAAGTGTCGTAGGGTCCGCCATCTCGCCGGTTATCAAAATCTGCGCCAATCCACAAACGTTTCGTCGCATGGCGGATGACATGGACATTAATGCCGGCCGCCTTCTGGAAGGCTCAGCTACACTCGATCAGCTGGGTTATGAGATCTATGACGCATTGATGGCTACTGCCGGTGGCAAGCAAACTGCATCAGAATCTCTCGGACACCAGGAGTTTGTACTGACCTACAAATACTTTGAGCCGGTTGGCCCAAGTTGTTTGCCGCTGGCGTGAAAAGTGTTTCAGAGGATGAGTACGCGGTCGAGGCTCTGCCTGGTGGACGTCAATGAAAGCTTGGGTGGGCTTCGCCCCATAAGCGCTAACCGGACTTTCTCAATAAGCCTTGAATAAGGATTATTTTCGGAGAAATTGATGAAGTAGGTTCTTTGTTTTCCTCACCGGGGTGAGGAGAAGAGTCGGATTTGCGCTGCGGTGCCGACCTACTGTCTATGCAGGGCGCGGAGCTTCTGGCATGCTTCTG
>DASRRN010000559.1:0-10229 GCA_035695685.1 Acidobacteriaceae bacterium
TGTCGCTCTGCGGCGCTTTGACATATGCAGAACTCGGCGCGATGAAACCACAGGCCGGAGGCGAATACATCTATATTCGGGACGCCTACGGCCCGCTCGGCGGATTCCTTTATGGCTGGACGTACTTCATCATTGCCGAGAAGTTGCCATAGTATCCCAGGCTAACTAGCCATGTTGTTTCTGGGACTAATTAGGAATTAACGAATGCCAAACCCAGCCTTCCATGACATCGTCTCGGAAATCCGGCGTTTTGCCGGCACGGCCAAAGATCTCACTTCGCTTCAGGAGTTCTGCGTGAGAATCATCGCCGGACGGCTTTCCTATTACAACTGGGTGGGCTTCTACATGCTGGACTCCATTGACGAGAACGTTCTTGTTCTTGGGCCATTTCGCGATGCTCCCACGGAGCATGTGCGCATTCCGGTTACGGAAGGAATCTGCGGAGCAGCGGTTGCTCAAGGCGAAACGGTCATTGTGGAGGATGTGTCTGCAGACCCCCGGTATCTTGCCTGCTCGCTCGAGACCAGATCGAAGATCGTCGTTCCTATCCAGGCGAACGGAAAAATTGTGGGAGAGATTGATATCGACAGTCATACCCGCAGCGCTTTTGGATCGGAGGACCGCAGCTTTCTGGAAGAGTGCGCGGCGGTGCTTGGCGAGTTTCTCGAAAAGGACAGGCTACTTCCCGGCAAGCTGAGAGCGATCCTTGCGCAGAGTTTGTCACGCTCATCGAAAGCCGCGCACCTTGCCGATGCGATTCGAGAGGACGGGCCCTATCGTTGGGTTGGCCTCTATGACGTGGATGTGCCGCGCGGGCTCGTATCTGTCATCGCCTGGAGCGGTCCCGGCGCCCCGGCGCATCCAACGTTTGCCATCACAAAAGGTCTTACGTCCAGGGCCATCTCCGAGAGCAAGACCGTCAACGTCGGTGACGTAGCGAGCGATCCGGGCTACCTGACCGCATTGGACACCACTCGGTCGGAGATCATCGTTCCGATTCTGGATGGGGAGGGCAGGCGCGTGATCGGCACCATCGACGTAGAAAGCGAGCGTGTGAATGCCTTCGATTCGGCGACCCAGGCATCGCTTGAAGCGTGCGCGCGCCTGCTCAAGGGTTTTTGATGCAGGCTGAGCGAATTTGAAATGCTGAATCGATAAGGATTAGTTCCGGTTGGGCTCCAATGCGCTTTTCGCAGCCTGTATTCGTTTCTGTTCCACTTGCTGGTACTGTGCCTCGGCTCGGGCCGCGAGCTGTTTGAAGTCGTACCCGCCTAGCCTTGCGTCCCCTAACGCTGCGGCATCCAGAGCTTGCCACATGCCCATCTTGCCGCGCACACCCAGCGCCAGAAATTCCAGGGCCTCAAATGTCCCGAAGTTTCCCCCCGAGCCCTGCCCTAACTTCAACCGGGTTGCCTTCTCGGCGAACCAACCGGTGAACTCTTTGAGCGCATTGGATCCGCTGCCAACTTTTTCCGCCAGGCGACGCAGCGTATCACGGTCGGCCTGAACCTCGACCAGGAGACATGCTGCGAAATCCTTTAGCGCCTGATCCTTGTGGCCGTCTCTCATCGCTTCCAATAGATCGATCGCGGCCTTGGCGCCACTTAGATGGTCGTGCAAATACGTTGACAGTGAATCACTCATAGAGGATCTTCCTTTAGTGAGACTTAGATGCGCTTCAGTTGATTCAGGTACTTACTGAACAAAAAAGCCCCTAATCAACGGAGGATGATTAAGGTCGCGGAACCGAATACTGCGAGTCCTACCGTTAGCCATAAAACGTAATCACCCGGATGCCCGCTCTGCACCGCACGCAGGATGGTGAGCGGTCCTTCGAGGAATGCGCCGATTCGCAGCCCTCGCGCGAGTTTTCCGCGAAACACCGACGTGCAGGCCAGGCAGAGCGCCAGTAGCACTGCGATAGTTCCGCGGATGGCCGCTCCCGGAATTTCATTGCGCCAAGACCTGGGCGCGGTGAGCGGAATGGAATGCCCGGTATAGACCATGTTGAGGTAAGCAGGTTGGTCATAAACGCGCGCCGCCGCTTCACGGACGCCATACTGCCAGCCCGGAATGAACGTCAGGGCTATCGCGAGCAAGATACAGACGAGAGGCGGAACGAAATGGTACCAGAAAACTTTTTGCTCTTCGGCCTCGGTTTCCGGCAGTTCACCCACTTGCGCACTGCGGTCTGTGATTGGCGCGTCACCCCAGCCGGCGAAGGTGTGCATACCGACCCTGAAGACAGCGGCACATGTCATTACCCCGGCGAACATAAACAGCCATGACAAGCCCCATGACAATCCATGGATACCCGCTTCTTCTGAGGCGCTCGACATGCCCGCGTCCGCAAGCATGGTGCTGAAGCAAGGGCCAGCTGCGAGGCCGATGCCACCGAGAAACCACAACGCTGCCGTCCAGCGGAGTGGACGCCCTCTGCCAAAGAGGACGTTTTCGCTGATCGAACGCAAGCGATGGAGCATGATCCCGCTAACGAAAAACAGTGATGACTTAACGAAAGCGTGCGCTACCAGGTAGACGAGCATGACAGCGATAGCCAGCGGGCCCTGGATCGCGAAAATCACCAGCATGAGACCTGTGTGGCAGACAGTGGAGAAGGCCAACAGACGTTTCAGGTGGTGTTCGGCGTAACACATCACGCCCCCGATCAAAATCGTGGCCCCGCCGAAAGCCAACAGAATATAGCGAAGATGGGTCTCCCCGGACGCGAAGGTCTGCTGAAAAATTACCGATTTGAGCCGAACTACGGCGTACAGCCCGAGCTCTACCATGAGGCCGGAGAAGAGGACGCACACCGATGTGGGTGCGACCGCATGAGCATCCGGCAGCCAGAAGTGGAACGGAGCGATCGCTGCCTTGATAAAGAAGCCGCACGTCAACAAGGTAAAGGCGAAGAGAACGAGAGGATCGTGGCGGCCGCCGAGTGCCAGCCCAATCTGGGCCATGTTCAACGCCCCGGTCACCGCATACAGCAAGGCAATCCCGGTAAGCACCAGGAAAGCCGCGACCGTATTGGTTACGGCAAAATTGAAGGAACCCTGGAGAGGCGCAGGCTCTTGCGTCTTAAGGCCGCATAGGGCAAACGCCGCCGTGCTCATCAGCTCAAAAAATACAAACATGTTGAAGAGGTCGCCGGTGAGCACGAAGCCATCCATAGCAGCCAGGAAGACCAGCATCAACGCGTGATAGTGGTTCGCCCCCGAATCGACAAAGCGCCAGGAAAAGATCAGGGCAAGAAACACAAGAAGCCCAGCCAGCGAGCTAAGTCCCGCCGCAACCGGATCGGCGACGAATGTAATACCAAGCACGACCGAACCGCGGGGATGCCAATTCCCAAACCAATAGACCTGAGTATGCTGCAGCGCATGACTGAGCAGCAGAAGCGAGGAGATGAGTGTACTTGCCGCAACGGCGATAGAGAGGCTATCTGCCGCGGCGCGGCTTAGCCATTTGCGCAGGGCCGCCAGGAGCCCGGCGCCGAGCAGGGGTAAGGCGATAGGCAACGCTGGAAGGGGGCTGGTCATGCTTATCCACGCATGGTGCGTAATTCCGAAGGAGAGACGCACCCACTCTTCTCATAGGCTTTTACAACCATCGCGAGCAACAGGGCCACGACCACCGCCTCGACGACTACGTCAGTCAGCATCAGGGCCTGCACGACTGGATCGACGGTAAGCACACCGGGAGCGATATCTGCGAAGATCGGGGCCGCACCGCCTACGCGATAACCAATGGCCAGCAAAAGGACGTAGGTGGAACTTTGAAGGATGGCAAGACAGATCACGGAATGAACCAGGTGGCGGCTGGTGACCAGACCGTAGAGCCCGCAAAAAAAGAGCCACGCCGCGACGAAATACGGCAACGAGTGCAGGATGTGAGGCATCTTTCTACTCCTCCGGTATCTCGCCCGTGACAATTTCTTCGAGATAGGTATAGGCAACAAGCAGAAAAGCGGCCGTTACCTCGACTCCCACGCAAGCACTAATGAGCGCGATGTTCCCCGCGGACAAAACATCGCCGGTTACTCCCAGGGGCAGGATGTTGGTCAGGAGGGGCAGGCCGATTAATAGTGGAACGATTCCGATGAGGGCATAGGAGGCAGCTCCAATCGCCTCGACCACCTCCACAGCAACATGAGACGTGGTGCGTTTGAAAGCTTCCGTGTTGGCGGCGAGATAGACCAGAATGGCAGCGCTCGCCAGAATAACGCCCGCCTGGAAGCCACCGCCCGGAGTGAGCTGCCCGTGGAGACCGATGTAGAAGCCGAAAATGGTGGTAATGAGTAAGGCCGGCGAGATGACCGCTCGAACCGATTCGCTCAACGGCGGCCGATCGGCCACCTTGCCGGCGGGAGAGGTCGGCACATCCTTTTCCCGCCGCAGCAGCATCATGACACCGATCACCGCCGTGAACAGGATGAATTCTTCGCCCAAGGTGTCAAAACCTCGGTAGTCATAATTGATCGCGTTGACTGTGTCGGTAGCGTGCCGCTCATAGACAGCGAGTTTCGCGATCATATCTCCGTAAGGACCTCGATATTGTCCCCAGGGCGGCAAATTCATGGCTGCGTAACAGTAGAGACCCATGAAGACGGGCCCAGCGACAAGGAAGATGGCAAGGCGAAGCCGATCAGTCATGCTCCCCCTCCTTCTGCCTGGTAGCCTTGTGGAACTTCATTCGAGAAAGAGCAAGCATGATCATGAGGGGCAGCGCGACTGCCCCGACTGTGATTTGAGACAGAGCGACATCCGGTGCTTGAAAGAAGAAGAACATCAACGCGGTTAGCAAGCCATAGAAACCCAGGGCGATCACCTGCTCGGTCACATCCTGGGTACGCACCACGGCGAATCCAGAGATCGCAAGCAGCAGGAGTATTCCCGCTCCGCACCAGATCATTGGTCGCTCCTCTCGCGCACAAATTCCAGAGGATCACCGGGCCGGGGCTGCCAGTGACCAAGTTCGCGTGAGCGAAAGGCGCGCGCGGTCGCGTGCGTCACCACCGAGTTGATGCCCAGGAGAACAAGGCAAATCAGAAGAGTCTTCCACCCTGCCTCGCCATTTCCGGTCTGAAAAAAAACCGCGGCAGTCAACATGACTGTGGCCCCGCATGCTGGCAAGGAAAGATAGTGCAGCGCCTGCATAGGCTCACGCATGCGCCACATTCCGAGCACCCCGAGCCAGCAGAAGATCATGACCAATACCAACAAAACATGGGCTGTCAAAGATGCTTCTCCAGGAAACGGGCGAACACTAACCCGCTGCCGAACGACATGATTGCAAGGGCAAGTGGAAGGTCGATGAAGGGAATACGCCCAAAGCCGATGGTGAAGAGGACGAGCGCGATGGTAATGATCAGGCTCGTCATTTCCAATCCGACCAACCGGCGTTCGGGTGAGCCTCGAAGACACATATCCGCGCACGGAACAAGCGTCGCGGATACAACCGCAGCCGTTATGAGCCAGAAATTCACGGTTGTGCTCCAAGCGCTCGGGTCATTTTCGATACACTGCTTCGCTCGATCTGATGGAAGAGCATCCTGCTCGATTCCGGATCAATACCAATAACAATGAAGTTGGGGGCCGCCGTTGTATACACAGTCGCCAAAACTGTGCGGGCGACCGTGGCTCGGTCGCGCTTGCTGCTCTTGAATCCGCTAACCCGGTAGTAGGAGCCCGCCCGGCTCAGGTAAGTTAAATCCTTGAAAAGGACGACGGTTATTTCCCAAATTTTGCTTGCCATGTACCAGGGAATCCGCCAGCACTGTACGACATCCTTCGATTCAAGCCGGAGGATATTTTGCGACGACTCGTGGACGCCCTTCAAGTAGAGCGTAGCTAGTACAACCACCCCGGCCCCCACCATCATTTCGTGCAGGTGAGTCCCCGCGACCAGCCAAACCCAACCTAGCGCAAGACAGGCTGCCACAAGCGCGCTTACACCGAGTGATGAACTTCGGTTCTTCGAAGAAGCGTGAGAAGCACGAGCCATGGTCACGTTCCGTATATCTAATGTGATCGAGGGCCTGTTGGGAAGTCTTTCGACAGGTTGCCAATGATGTACTCGGCGGGACTTCCTCCTTTGCAGGGAGGGTGCCCGAAGCCGCTAGCACTCGAGTTGTTTTTCCAGTCGATGATCATATTGTCGTTGTGATCGGGGCTCGGTCCCATAGGAACAGCATCGAGATGAAGTTCGTGACGAACCTTCCATGCAATCACGTGATCGGTGCACGACGTGTCTCCGCTTAAGCCGAGGCCTCCCACGATTTTCCCCTGTGGGGTATAAAGGGCAAGGCCGCCGCCAAAGACTATGATGCCGCCAACTGCCTTGCCGATCATTGGATCATCGGGAGTTCCAAAGGAAACGGCCTCTCCGAAAACAGCATTGGGATTAGGAGGAGCGCTGGTCGCCAGGCTATACAGGCTTTGACCGGGTTGGGCGGCGGCGAAAACATTAGCGGTCGAGAGCGCGTAGTTGTTCCCGCTGAGCCCGTTGGCGGTATTTGCCTTTTCCGCGGCAATGAGGCGGCTGCCGGGCCATTGATCCCCGCGAGTTGTACCGCTGAAGACGATGGCACAGACAATGCCGTCACGGTTCACCACCGCGGCCCATTCCTGGTTTCCTAATCCGCCGTTCTTTTCGCTTCCCAGTTTGACGATCGACTGCAGAACGTTGCGCAGCCGGGTTGAATCCGGCAGCGCGGAACAATCCGGCTTAGCCTGAGAGAAGCAAGGCAGAGAGATCATAATGCCGCCGGCGGCCAGGCAGAGCGGTCTGAGACGGGAGACGAACCGGAGAAAGTTGTGTGCCACTGGAGTGCTCCTTAGGTTAAGTGCTGGGTCACTGCAACTGACGAAGATAGGCGACAAGACCCTGGAGCTGCCGTCCATCGAACTGCGTAAGATCGGGCATCTGCGCCTCCGGCTTGAAGGATTGCGCGTGCGTGATCCAAGCCTCAAGATAGGCGTCGTTGTTGGGTATGGTGTTTGCCGCCAGATATTGCCGGCTACCTACGTGGGTTAGATCCGGTCCGACTCTACCCCCCGAGGTCGTTCCGCGAACCTGGTGGCAAAGGGAACATGGCCCGGCGACGAAGGTCTGTTCGCCGGCGCGGGCAATCGCCGTGGTTGGGTCCGTGGCCGGCTTAACCTGCTGTTGCGTCCAGGCGGCATATTCATCTGCGGGCTGCGCCACAACCAGCAGGCGCATATGCGAGTGCTGTGCGCCACAGTATTCAGCACATTGCCCCGGAAAACTGCCCACGTGGCTGGCCTCCAGCCGGACGAAGTTTATATGGCCGGGAATCAGATCGACTTTCCCGTGAAGACCAGGAATCCAGAATGAGTGCATAACGTCAGCCGATTCAAGCTCGATATCGACCGGCTGGTTGGTTGGAATATGAATTTCATTGGCGGTAGTGAACTGCTGATCCAGATCGCCGTGGAGATAATGCACTTCCCACCACCATTGGTGACCAATTACGAGAATGTCTGGGGATTTGACCTCACCTCTGTTCATAGCCCCGTGGTTCATGTCCATGGCGCCATGTGCGCCGTGTATGGGGAACGCTGAAAGCAGGCGGAGACCAAGAATGAAGATCAAGCTGAGAACGAGCAGCGGGATGGCCAAGCCGCCGATGGCGATCCATGCCATGCCCCCGCCGCTATCAACGGGAGCGTGCTCGCTGAGCGTACCGCGCCGCCTGGTGACGGCGAAGAATAGGAGCACCCACATCACCGCAGTGACCACGAGAAACAGGATGGTCATGAACCAGGAGAGTTTGGCAATCTCATGCGCCGCGTGACCCTCGGTGTGGTAGGTGGACTGCGCAGTCGAGCAACCGGCCAATATGAGCGGCAGAAGAAGAAGCCAAACAGGAGTTGTGCTAAACCGACGATGCATCGCTCTCCTCGCTCATTGCGTTCCCGGTTTCGAAACGGTTGCAGTGTTATCAGCAGGGTTAGGCACCTGCTCGTTGGCCGGCTCGACGGGCGGGTCGGGTTCCTGTGGCGTACGCATCGACTTGATGTAGGCGGTGATTTGCCATATTTGATCCTCGGGAATCCTCGATCCCCAGGCAGGCATTCCATTGGACCGGCCTTGTGCAATAGAAGAGAAGATCTGATCATCTCTGTTGCCATAAAGCCAGACATTGTCTCGCAGGCTGGGACCCATGCCTCCGCCGGCGTGGCCGCCATGACAGCCGGAGCAGTTGTACCAATTAAAAAGCCTATATCCGTCCTGCAGCGCAACCGGATCGTTGCGGTAGGGATTCAGCCGCTGGTAGCCGACCACAACCCCGCCTGGAACCGGACCGACGCTCGTTGCCTCGGTGGGCGCCGACCCCACGGCAACCGAGTTTGGACGGTTACGACAGCCGAGTCCCGCGATCAGAAAGACACTTGCTAGGATGGGCGAAATCAACCGCATATCAGTACCCCGCTGTGTGCCCCTGTGGCAGGCTCAGTTGTGGAATGCCGTAGGAAACAAGCAGATGCTGGATCTCCGTCCGGCGGCGCTGAAGTTCACTATCAAGCTGCTGCTTGAGCATCTCGTCTTCCTTGCGAACTCCAGCGGCAATGTCAAAGTTGAGCGGCAGGTTGGGATTCAATGAATCACCCTCGATAGGCGAGACAACCAGCGGCACCGGAGAAAACCGGGCAAAGTAACCGGCAATGGGCCCCCACTCGAGGGCGAGATCTATGTCGCCATTTTCAACGGCCTTGATCAGGTCAGAGGAAGGGTTCGTCTCATCCAGATTGCTGCCGAAGATGTTGTAACCGACAAGGTTGCTTACGATGGCGCGGCTCGTAAGGGCCTGCACAGGCGGTGCTTCTCTATCCGTGTCGCCAAGGTTGTGAATGCCGATGCGAAGCTGATGCAGCCGAGGGTCATCAAGAGACGCGATATTCAGGTTGCGGTCAAGCCGGGAGACGAAGACATATCCGGAACGGTAGTAGGGTTGGGTTGTTTCGATGCCCGCCATTCCGGCGGGCACACCCATCACAACGTCACACTTGCCGGCATCGAGCGTCTTGCGAAAAAAGGAGCCGCGTTGCGGAAACCAGGTGTAAACCACCTGCATGCCGAGGTCATCAGCGATCATTGTGGCCAGTTGATTCTCAAATCCTTTTTCCTGTTGGTCAGAGTACGGCAGATTATTCGGATCCGCGCAGACACGGAGGAGGGGAGCTGCGCTGGATGCCAGGCTTCCGAGGCAGAGACAAAAAACAGTCAAGCATTTAGAAGCTGAATACATAAAGTAGATCCCCCGGTTGTGTCATTCCTTTGATCTGCTTCATCGCACCCACCACCCCGAGCGCCGCATACGGATCGTCGGTAGAGACGTCTGGCAGCGCCGTAGCACCCATCCAACCGCCGACACCGGAGTAAATAGCAACGTACTGGTTGCCGTCGGGACCCAGGAACGTGATCGGGTCACCAACGATGCCGGACGCTGTTTTAACCTGCCAAAGAACCTTGCCGCTGTGCGCATCGGCAGCGCGGAACCATCCGTCCATGGTTCCGTAAAAGACCAGGTCCCCACCCGTAGCCAGAACTCCGCTGTAGACGGGCAGATCACGTTCTTTGATGGACCAGGCTTTCTTCGCGTTGGCCACGTCCCACGCGACCAGTTCTCCCTGGTATCCGCCGTCCCCGGGGTACATGCGCACACTAGCACCGAGGTATGGGGTTCCGGCGATATAGTTCACTGCCACCCCCTCGTAGTCCATGCACGTATTGTGGGCAGGGATGTAAAGCATGCCGGTTCGTGGCGAGAATGCCGAAGGAATAAAGTCTTTTGCTCCCGTTGAAGACGGGCAGATATGAGTAGAGTAATGTCCAAAGTGCGTTTCTTTGTCCTTGTCGATGTCCGGAGACCCCGTTTTCAGGTCGTAGCTACGTGCCCAATTAGCCGGTTCAAACTTTTCTGCCGATAGCAGTTCGCCGGTTTCGCGATCAAGTACGAACATGAACCCGGTGCGGCCGGGGTGAAGCAACAACTTCCTCATCTGCCCTTTCCAGGGCATGTCAAGTAAGACGTTTTCCATGATCTCGTCATAGTCCCAGGAATCATGCGGCACGACTTGATAGGCCCACTTCGCCATACCTGTTTCCGGATCACGAGCCCAGATTGTGCAGGACCACCTGTTGTCTCCGGGACGCATATCCGCATTCCAAACTCCGGCATTCCCGGTGCCGTAGTAGAT
>DASRRN010000560.1:0-10599 GCA_035695685.1 Acidobacteriaceae bacterium
ATCCACCAATATTGGAGGCTGCTGCGCCAATGATCCAGGGGGAAACTACACCTTCGAATTCAATACCGCAACCGGCGGCTCAGCACCGGGAAATACTTCTCCGTTGCTGAGCGGCATCAATGGCGCAACCATGTTGGTGGGAGAGGGCACTTGGTTCGTCAGGCCGGGCGCCAACCTCAAGCCGGCCTACGCGGCAAAGTATTTCGCTGTTTACTCACAGAACGACTGGCGTGCTACACCCAAGCTAACGGTCAATCTCGGCTTGCGCTGGGATCTCCAACCCGGCCCCACAGAGCGCTACAACCGGATCGCAGGGTACGACTTCACCAAGGTAAACTCCTTTGGAACCCAGGGCCGCATCGACTTCCCGGGAACGCAGAGTTACAGCCGCAATCTCTGGGATACGGAGTATCACGACTTCCAACCACGTGTGGGTGCCGCGTATCAATTCAATTCCGGCCTGGTTGTCCACGGTGGTTTCGGCATCACCTATCTGCCTAGCAATTCCGGATATTTCTCCAGCCCGAATGACTACGGTGAGGCAACATTTGCTCCCGGCAATTTGGCCTTGCCCTATGGCACTTCTCCCAACGGTGTTCCTACGTCGCGCTTTACCGATGCGGCGCCTCTGGTCGCGGCGAGCGGCAACAACCCGGCAGCGCCGCAGACGTATGGAGTCGGTGAAGCATACTTTGACCGTCACCTTAAGAACCAAGTCGCCAAACAGGGAAATGTGTTCCTGGAACAATCGTTTGGGGCCAAGGGACAGTGGCTGTTCGCTTTGGGGTGGAGCGGCTCCTTCTCCAACCATTTGACCACCAGGAACCTTGCTTTTCAGGATCTTCAGAACGTGCCCGCGAGCACGCTGGGAGCCTGGAAAACACAATACATCAACAGCAATGGCGCCAACAATCCGGCCAATGCTCTGATACCCAATCCATATCAACCAGCTACAGGCGCGCTTCTACCATTTCAGGGGAGCCTCGCAGGCAGGACGATCCAACAGGAAATCCCGTTGCTTCCTTATCCTCTGCTCTACAGTACGGGTGCCGGTTTGAATGGATCGACGGGGTTTGCCAGTTACAACTCATTTCAAACCCGGTTGCGGCACGCTTTTTCCTCCGGACTTTACCTGGATGTCAACTACACCTGGGGTAAGGAACTCGATTTCACGACCACCGGCATCGAGGATGGACAAGGAGTCAACTACGGAGGCGGGGGAAACTCCCCCACGAGTATCGGCGTTCCAGACCTGATCAACAACCGGTTGAACCGGAACTATGGACTCGACGACATGCCCCACCGGGTCGTCGTCACCTTGACCTACGCCTCTCCCTTTGGTGCAAATGGACCCTTTGCACTAAGCAACAAGTGGGAGCGCGCTGTCCTCGGCGACTGGACCGTAGGCTCGGTGATTGCCGTACAGAGCGGGATACCGTTTATCATTTCCATGGCGAACAACGGATCCATCACTGGCCGCGTGGATAGAGTTCCAGGCCAGCCGATGCAGGTTCCAGAAGCCCTCCAGCATTGGTACAACGGAAGCACGACGGTGACCCTGCCCTGCGGCAAGACCGTCACTCCGCAAAAAAATACTTTCCTCAAATACAACGCCTGCGCCTTCACCGGAGAGACGTTGACCACTCCTAACGGAAGCATCGTTCCCAATCAGTACTGGAATGGAAACGCTGCGCAGACCAGCGGGTACCTTCGCGGCCCCGGCCGCACCAACGTTGACTTCACTCTGAGGAGAACTTTCCCGGTCACCGAGCGATTCAAGCTGGAGGTCGCCGGAGAGGCGTCGAATCTGCTGAATCACACCGAGTTTAATGGCTCCGGCAACCCCAGCACTGCGTTCGTCGGCAGTCTGGGTAATCCTAACCTGGTGAACAATCCTGGCAGCGGATTGATTCCCGGTCTCGGTACCAGCAGCACCTATGGCACTATGGGAGTGGGCACGTTTGACCCGCGCCAGATCACTATGCATGCAAGGATTGTCTTTTAGCATCTAGGAGGGACCCTTTACAGCGAAGATTGACGGGAGAATGACTACGGTGCTCGATGTTGTCTGAGGCCTCTCGGTCAGGCACACGAAGGCGCACGCTTGAGCAAAGTTCACGCGCGCAGTTGTCGCGAGCAGACTGTGTTTTGAACTCGCAGGGGTTTTGATCCGCTTTGGGACAATGATGAAGGACAAATACCGGCTCGGCGTTATCGTTCTCTGTTACGTATTGATTTCGGTTGGAGTGAATGCTCAAACGGACTGGCCAATGTTTGGCCACGATCCGGGCGCCATGCGCTATTCTCCGTTGAAGCAAATCAATACGACGAACGTAGACCAGCTTCGGCTCGCATGGCAATTCGACACTGCAAAGGAGAATGCGCCGCCTGAGACAGCTCCCATCACCCCCCACGCGAATCCTGCTCCCGAGGCTTCTCCCGAAGCGAAATCATCACCAGGTTCCGAGCGGCCTGCTGCTCCGGTTCGACGCCCGCCATCACGGATGACCGAATCGATCCCTCTCGTGGTTGGCCCGGTCCTCTACATGTCTACCGGCTACAACCGGGTCGTGGCTCTCGACGCGGAGACGGGACATAAAATCTGGGAGTACGAGAGCAAGCACACACCGGCTTTACGGGGCGTTTCCTATTGGCCAGGAACCAAAGGATACGCACCCGCCATTGTGTTTGGAACCCTCGACGGCTGGCTGATTTCCCTGAACGCAAAAACGGGTAAGCCAAATCTGGCGTTCGGCGCCGAGGGGCTAGTCAATCTTAGAATTGGCGTCACCGACAAGTTTCCTAAGGCGCGATACGCGATAACCTCTCCCCCGAGTTTCTACAAAAACCTGGTGATTACCGGCTCAAGCCCAGGAGAGCAACCCACGTTTGGAGCAACCGGCGATATTCGGGCGTGGGATATGCGTACCGGTAAGCTCGTTTGGACATTTCACACCATACCGCGGCCCGGCGAACCGAACCATGAAGTGTGGCAGGACGGGCAATGGGAGAACCGTTCCGGCGCAAATTCGTGGAGCTTCATTACCGTCGATGTGAAGCGGGGCATGGCATTCGTTCCCATTGGGACACCGAATACAGACTTCTATGGTGGCGACCGTAAAGGCTCTAACCTTTACGGCTCGAGCCTTGTTGCCTTGGATGCCGCGACCGGTAAGTTGAAGTGGTATTTCCAGACGACACATCACGACAATTGGGATTACGATCTCGCCTCAGCGCCGATCCTGATCACCACCAGGCAGAACGGCAAGGAGATCCCGGCTGTGGCGCAGATCACAAAGCAAGGTTTGCTCTTCATTTTCGATCGCCTGACTGGCAAGCCGATCTTCGGTGTAAACGAAGTTCCGACCGCGAATGACAATGCGGCCCCGGGCGATGAGAACTGGCCGACCCAGCCAATGCCGGTAAAACCACCCCCCCTGGCGCGCAATAGCTTTACTCCGGATGAGATCGCAACGGTCACGCCTGAACACGAGAGATATTGCCGCGATCTTCTTGCTATGGAAGGCGGGGCGCTTACCGGCGGTCCGTTCGCGCAGTATGGTCCCAAGCTGCGCGTGATCTTTCCCGGTTGGACCGGAGGCACCAACTGGGGCGGCGGCTCATTCGATCCCAAGCTGGGATACGTCTTCGTCGATACCAAGAGTCTGGCGAATTTCAACAAGTTGGTGTTGCGCCCCGATGGCAAAGGCTATCGCCGTGTGAGCCCAGACAATCCGCCCGAAGGAATAGGCGACTACTTCTGGGATGGCAAGAAACACTGGCCGTGCCAGAAACCACCATGGGGAGAACTCGTCGCAGTGAACGTGAATTCGGGAGACATCGCCTGGCGAGTTCCGCTCGGCTCCTTCGAGGAACTGGATAAGCTCGGCGTGCCCAAGACCGGAACTCCCACGACTAACGGCGGATCGATCGCAACCGCCGGAGGCCTTGTCTTCATTGGCGCCACGCTCGACGGAAAGTTTCGTGCCTTTGATTCTCGAACAGGAAAGGAACTGTGGGTGACCAATCTAGGCGTAGACGTAAACTCAATACCCATCACCTGGAAAAACAAGAACGGCAAGCAGTACCTCGGGGTGTTCGCCTCCGGTGGCACTCACGGCGATGCGCAATCCGGCCGATTGCTCGTCTATTCACTCCCCTAAGGGCAACTGCACAAAAGGGAAGAGATGCCCGGCGCTAAACTTGAGAAAGGCTCTGTACGAATTGGCACGGCCTTAGCCGTGCCGGAAAAGGCTGAGATGACGAGGGGCTTAAAGAGGGTGCATGAGAAGCGAAAGGAAAACCGCAGATCTCTCCACTGCGCTGCGCTCCGGTCGAGATGACAAATTTGTTGCACGGGAATTCCCAATTATCCAGTGGATGCGCGCCCGATTATGGCTTAACAAATTTGTCATCTCGACCGGAGCGCAGCGCAGTGGAGAGATCTGCGGTTTTGCTTTCGCTTCTCATGCACCCACCCTCTAAAGCCCCTGAGGTACGTTTTTCATCACAAGTAGGTCGACATCTATGGCAAAGAAACACAGGTTGTTACTAATGGCGTTCATCGTACTGGGGGCGTCGCCGCTTTTCGCCTCAGGTCCCTCCTTTCGCCCTGACACCACCATCGACGCGTCAAGCCTAAAAAGCTGGCACACCTTTGGAGGAGCTGATTGGCGAACAGAAAACGACGAAATCGTCGGAACGCCCAAGGCAGGCGCCGCTGGCTGGCTCATCCTCGACCACTCCTACCAGGACAGCGCGCTGTACGCTGATTACCGCTGCACCGGAGGTTGCGTTACTGGTGTTCTCTTCCGCGCGCAGAAAACGCCCGACGGAGGCTTGAAGGGAGCCTATGTTGAGCTGAGCGATCCTGATCTACAAGCCTATGACGTAACCATCGATCCCCAGGGGAAAATCCTCGAGCGCACCAAACTTCGGCGCGGTGGCGGGTTGGTACGCGTTGCTCCTCCGCCCTCTCCCAATCCCCAGGCGCAGGGCGGCGGATTTCACATCACTAGACCTACGGTAACGCTACCCTTGCACCCCGACGACACTAAGCTGCGTGCCAATGACTGGAATCAAGTCGAGATCTTCTTCGACGCGAATATCATCCGCACATTTCTCAACAATGGTCATGAGATCGGCGCGGTCAGCGAAGAAGGCTACGGTCCAATCGCCTTCTACATCGGGGGAAGCGGCGAAGTACGCTTCAAATCCGTGGCCTTGGCAGACATTGGACTTAAGGTTCGTCAACCTGAAGAAACGTCGAAGGACTTTCGCAAGCAGCGCCTCAGCGACTTTTACTATTCCTGGGGTTCCGCTGCCGCCGACTTCAACCACGACGGCGTGTTGGACGTGGTCTCAGGCCCATACATTTATTACGGCCCTGACTATCTCAAGTCGAGAGAGATTTGGCTCGCCCAGAGTTCCAATCCAACCACCGAGTTCGCGACTGATGCCACCATGGAGTTTGCCGCCGACTTTACTGGAGACGGATGGCCCGACATCATCACAGTCATGTTCGGCGGTGGCCCGGGTGTTCAACTGTATGTCAATCCAAAAGGAGAGGGACGGCGCTGGGACAAATACACCGTGGTCAAAACTGTCCAGAGCGAAATCGCGGTCTTGCGAGATATCGACGGTGATGGAAAGCCCGAACTCGTCTATTCCGGCGAAGGATTCGTTCGCTACGCCAAGCCCGATCCTGCCAATCCCACTGGGCCCTGGATCATTCACAATGTGTCCGAAAAAGGCTATGGAGCCGGGCACGGAATCGGAGTGGGTGATATCAACGGCGACGGGCAAATGGACATCGTCGATCCATACGGATGGTGGGAGCAACCTCCGGCGGGCAGCAACCAGGAGTCCTGGACTTATCACCCTGCGGTCTTTGCCCGTTATGGCCGCGGCATGATGGGGGGCAGCGTGATGGCCGTGTACGACGTGAACGGAGACGGCCTTAATGATGTTGTTACCTCCCTCAACGCTCACGGGTGGGGCTTGGCGTGGTTCGAGCAAAAGAGAGATGCACAGGGAAAGATTTCCTTTGTTGAGCACATGGTGATGGATGATTTCTCCACCAAAAATGCGGGCGGAGTTACTTTCTCTGAGTTGCACGGATCTACCTTTGCGGATGTCGATGGAGACGGCATTCCGGATTTCATTGTGGGCAAGCGGTATTTTTCCCATTTGGATACCAACATTGACCCCGATCCCCGCGATTCCCCCGTGCTCTATTGGTATAAGACTGTGCGCGATCCGAAAGCGCCGGGAGGCGCGCAGTTGATCCCGCACCTCATCGACAACCATACCGGCTCCGGTTCCGACGTGCTGGCCGTCGATTTGAATAAAGATGGCGCCATGGATATCGTAGCCGCTACCCGGTTCGGCACCTTTATCTATTGGGGTAAGCCGCACTCGCGGGAGGCAAAGCAGGCGCGCGGGCAACCATGATGAGCGGTGGCTACCTGGATGTTGCGAGATGCGCATCGAAGAAATGCGCAATCATCTCATCGGCTTCCTTGGACTCGGGTAGGTTGGCTTCATACCAGAAGCCGTGGTTCAGGGCCTCGAAGACCGCGAGTTGCGCGTCGACTCCTGCACGCAGAAAGGCGCGGTGCAGGATGGCGGTTCCGCTCAGCATCATATCGCGGGTGCTGGTCAGAAAAAGCGTCGGTGGCATGCCGTGCAGGTCGGCGTAGAGGGGAGAAAGCACGGGATCTTTGGGATTGGCAGAGCCAACGTAGTCCGCTAACCACTGCACACCTTCCGCAGGCGGAGTCAGATGCCCGGCGAGGCCAGTAACCGAATAGATAGCCTGGGTGTCACCCAGCATGCTGAAGTCCCCGGTACCGGTAAAGATGCCTAAGGCGCCGGGCAGTGGAAGGCCAAGCTGCTTGATCTTAACGGCGACTTCTCCGGTGAGAATGCCCCCAGCGGATGCGCCATAGATCGCGATATGTTGCGGCTTATAAGTCTTGAGTAACTGCTTGTACACTGCAACCGAATCGTCGACGGCGGCAGGGAAAGGATTTTCGGGCGCCAGACGATAAAGAATCGCGACAACTTTCGTATGCGTAAGGTTGGCAATAGGGATCGATTCGGTGAGTGAACCGGAATCTGTGGTGAAGCCCCCGCCGTGAAGGTTGATAAGCACGCGATCAACTTTATTGGCCGGAATCGAATCAATCGGGGTCACGATGCGTACAGGTATTCCAGCGATCGTGGATGTCGCGAGATTCACCGGGTAGAGTGCACGGTTCTGCTCGGAATCGTGAAGTTGCATCGCGTCCGCCCGAGCGCGCCTTTCGGCCAGGGTCTGGTTGGGCGCAGTGTCCGCTCTTTGACGGGCAAGATATGCTCCTGCCTGCGGGCTGATAGTCTTCGGTAACGGGATGACGCGGGTGATGTGCGCCGTGCCCTGCGCATCGATATAGCTAGAGTCACCCTGCGGGATGGAAGAGACAGGTTGCTGAGCGACCCGGGTATCGGTGCAAGCGGTGAGCGCTATCAGGCTGAGAGTGAAGATGCAAAACCGAAGTCTCATCCATACCTGCCGAAACGAAGCGTTCTTCATGGCAACATGCGGCCTACGTGCACACGAGGAAGACCCGTTTAAGTTGAGTTACTTTGCTGTTGCATGGTGTGCAATCGTTAGTGCACAGTAGCGGAGGCTACTCTTGTCCATCCGGCTCTGTCAAGAATGGAACAAGCAGGTCTTCTGGTCAGGTAACAGCATGCGACTTCAAATATCTCCGCGCAAAGGATAAGACCCCGTGAGACAGTTCGACGAGCAATCACGCGTAAACAATTCCGACGGATGTTTAACCGATTTCGCCCGACGACGGCGCGCTCTCGTTGGTGGTATGGCAGCCTTTGGAGCGGGGCTGGCCAGTTCGGTCATCTTACCCACAGAGGTGATGGCGCAGCCCTCTCACGCCGCGGGTGCCGAAATGCCTTGCGGGCGAGCTACGGTCGTTGCGTCCGATGCAGCAACGGTAGCAGAGACGACTGCAGGCAAGATCCGTGGATTCGCGCGGAACGGCGTCTACGTTTTTAAAGGCGTACCCTACGGGGCTTCGACCGCCGGCGAGATGCGCTTCATGCCGCCTGCACGGCCAGAGCCCTGGAAAGGGATCCGCAATGCCCTGCAATACGGCCGCGTTTGTCCGACCCACGACTCTGCCCACTTTGATACGGACGGGAAGAATCTGGCCAACTCCGATGAAGACGCATTTGTACTTCATCGCGGCTCTGCCGCCACCGTGCCTGGCGAGGACTGTCTGCGCCTCAATCTTTGGACACCACAGATCAATGCCACGCGCAAGGCCACGCGCAAGCGCCCGGTCATGGTGTACATGCATGGGGGAGGATACTCCGGTGGCAGCGGCCATGATCTTCTCTCTTACGATGGCGAAAGTCTCGCCCGCAATCACGATGTTGTCGTAGTCACGCATAATCACCGGCTGAACGTCTATGGTTATCTCAACCTTGCCGGCTTCGGAGGAGAAGAATTTGCCTCCTCCGCCAATGTTGGCATGCTGGACATCGTCGCTGTCCTCGAGTGGGCGCGTGACAACATCACAAACTTCGGGGGTGATCCTGGCAGTGTAACCATCTTCGGCCAATCGGGCGGCGGCGGAAAGGTGATCGCGCTCATGGCCATGCCGGCGGCCAAAGGTCTATTTCATCGTGCCATCGTGCAAAGCGGGCCGTTCCTCAAGGCGCTCTCTCCTGATTACTCAGGACGCGTGGCCGAACTTACGATGGAGCAACTCGGCTTGGCCAAATCACAGGTGAAGGAACTACAGAGAATTCCAGTCGATCGTCTCTCCGGCGCCGCAGTGGAGGCGATGAAGAAAATGCCCCGGCCGCGACCCTCCCTCCGGGAAACATTCGGAGAACGGGACTGGGGACCGACAGTCGACGGCCGGGTTCTTCCCCATCATCCATTCGATCCAGGAGCGCCCACCCTTTCTGCGGATGTTCCGCTGCTTACCGGCACCAATCTGCATGAGTTTGTGAATGGACTTGACCATCCCGAAGCCAGTGCAATGGGAACAGAGGAGATGACCCGCCTGGTTCGCGAGGCATTTGGCGACGATGCTGAGGCGATCATTGCAGCATACCGGCTCGATTATCCAAAGGCCACTCCATTCGGCCTTTACGCAACCATCGCCGCTTCCCGGCTGCGCTTGCCCGCATTCGCACAAGCCGCCAGGAAAGCTGATCTGGGTGCCGCACCCGCATATTCTTACGTCTATGCCTGGCGCACCCCTGTATTGGATGATCGCCCCGGTTCCTTCCATGCTTGTGAAATTGCGTTCACCTTCGACAACGCCGAAATCTGTGATCATTACAGTGCCGGTTCTCCAGCAGCGTTTGCGCTGTCGAAGCAGATCAGCACCGCCTGGGTGAATTTCGCGCGAAGCGGAAACCCCAACCACGGCGGCCTGCCGGATTGGCCCGCATACACCACCAACACCCGCGCTACCATGTACTTCGACACGTCCTGCGAAGTACGCAACGATCCAGAAGGAAAAGGCTTGGGCTTGATTGCACGATCCCGCATGGGGTAACACCGGCAATTATCCGGCATAGCGAAGCTATTCCGGCGAGACGGAGGATTTCATGATTGAAACCATAGAAAGAATGATTGGTGACCTGGAGCGCGGCAAACTAACCCGCCGTCAATTTGCCGTTTCACTCGCCGCGCTAGCCGCCGGCTCATTCACGTCGCCGGGTGCGCTCGCCTCGCCGCCCGCGCCGGCAGGCTTTCGCGCGGTCAGCTTGAACCATGTCACCGTACGGGTCCCTGACCTTCACCGCACGTCACAGTTCTACCAACAGTTTTTCGGGATGCCACTCCGGCAGCAGTCCGCAACGGTACATATCCTTGGAGTCGGCGACTCCTTTTTTGGGATTGAGCAGGGCCAAAGTCAGACCCCGACCGTGGATCACTATGATTTCGGGATCGCAAACTTCAATGCAGATCAAGTTCGCGCCCGGCTGTCGGAACTCAATCTGAAGTTTTCTGATAAAACTTCAAAGGAATCCTTCAAGTTCTATGATCCAGATGGATTTCAGGTTCAGGTGAATGCACCCGAATACGTAGGCCACGTAGGCTAACCGGCTCAGTGTTGGTCTGTATTATTCGGTACGATCATTCTGCAAGTCAAATGGAGGTTGGAAGGTCGCTCACCCCAAGGCTGGCCGGTCATCTCAGGAGGTTCTGTTGTCCCCGGTTGCTCCCGATACTTTTACCCCTCGGGGCGTGTATGCCCCCACCATTACTGCATTTGAAAAAACCGAAGATGTCAGTCTGCCCGGAACCCGTGCCTTCGTGAGGTTCCTCGTGGCCCAGGGCGTAGACGGTTTGGTGCCATTGGGGAGCTCTGGCGAACCTTTGTCGCTCACCATAGACGAGCGCAAGGCCATCCTGGAGGCGGTGACGGAAGAAGCCGTGAACGGTGGCTCGTCTCTTCAATTGCTACGCAACGCGATCATCGGTTCAGTCCTGGAGGCCCGCAGGGCGGGGAAATACCCACTCAGCAGAGCAATGCCGAGCAGAGATGAAGCCATCGCCGCGTAGGCAGCCGG